>WJKO01000029.1 GCA_014729055.1 Promethearchaeota archaeon
ATATTTGGCAGGACGGTAAACCATCCGGCGAACCGGTAGATTTGGAACTGTCATCAGCAAAGAGTTCAGATTGGAGTGGCTATTCTATTCCACAATGTCTCATTTGGCTTTTACGCGAAAATGAATCATGTCATTATCGCATGCTCTATCTAAACATACTCGAACACCGAAAAACAACAATTCATTCTGTTCTTGCTGCTCTTTACCAAAATAACGATTATTTTCATCATATTGGGAATGGATTTTGGCGTCTTGGTAAAAGAGACCCAAAAGAGAGGCAGCAAGGATTTGGTGGAACTAATACGATCAATATCGATTTTCACGTTTGGCAATACGTGGTAGAACTTGAACAAAACGATGCCGTATATAAATTTTTGGATCAATTTGGCAAACCCGTCTCAATGCGTGAAATTGCAAAAAAATTGTTAGCCTATTTCCCGTCAAGTAATCCCATTGAATCCAGGGAGCTTGAGGCAACCGGATTTTTAAAAGCAGATGATAAAAGATTTTATAAATATCAGAATAGCGAATGGGGTTTAACAAAGTGGAAATACAATGACCTGGATCAATCTCTGCAGCAAATAAAACATGCCTTTACAAATATTCAAACAAGATGTGAATTAATACTAAAGGGGATGAAATAGATGGAAAAAGAGATACAGTCCTGTATTGACAAGTTGCAATCCTATCCGGAACTTTTTGACTCGATTATTAATCAATTTGAGGATTTGAAATCTGAAATTAGCTTTATTAAAAAGTTGAAAAAAGAGTATCAAAATCCGGATAAGAGCACTATAGAATTAAAAACATTCTCTGAAAAGTTAGATTCCCTTGAAGCCTCAATCGAAACAGCACAGCGAAATATTAATAATATGGGTAGTGATATTTCGACTCTATTTCACAGACTTGATAACCAGAGTACAAATAATGGAAATGGTACAGAGGCTTTAAAAAAAGAGATAAACTCAGTACAAATCACTTTTAAAGAAAAGCTCAGGCAACTTGAGAATAACATAAAGGACAACCAAACCGAGCACCAAAAATTTTTAACCCAAACAGAACTCGATGAACGCCTTGAACCAATTAATAATACAACAAATAGCCTCAGAAGCGATATCGAAGAGTCGAGATCTGAAATAAACAAATTATCCCAGCACCAGGAACAAAATGTAAATTTGGACTCGATAAAACAAGAGCTATTCGATATGATTGAGCAGAAAATTGAGGAAATACAGCCTGCAGAAGTAAAACATGAGCAAATCGAGATATTGCAACATTCTTTAAATCAAATGGGCCGTACAATGTTTTGGTTTATCGAAGAATTGAGAGAACGAATGGATAAAAAAATCGAATCCTATTTTTCCAGGTTGAATTTAACTTTTTCTACTTCAACGCCACTTTTAGAAGAACTATATAAAAGACAATTGAAACTCATAAAAACAGTTTCCCTGCTTGAAAAGGAAAAACATGGACATGATATCCAATAACTATAAGAGAACAAAACAGGTAAAAACAATGTCCGACACCTACTATATACCATTTAAGCCCAGCAAGGGTGGTTTGCTCCTTTTATCAACAAATTTTTGCGATGTACTGCCGCAAAAGGAGAGGCATCATGCCATAGCGATCCTAAATGAAAATGACGAACTTCCGGTTATCATCGATCCCCGAGAGCGAACATTATGGGGGCTGGATAAATTTTTCTCCGACTTTATGCAGGAAAATACACATTCACTTGAAATTACAATCAAAAATAAGAATCCATTTAAATTCACAATTAAAGGAAGCAAAAATCATCCGGAACCTGTAAAACCTATAACAGCAGATATTGATCAGCGTCCCGATCAGGGAATCTATCTGGGTCAGGAAAAAATTTACCAGTTCGATGGCTGGATAGCGAAAAATTACCTTATGACTCTGGATACCAGTGATCTGAATACACATGTTTTTATTTGCGGAGTTACCGGAAGTGGTAAAACCGTATTGGGTAAAATCTTTTTGGAAGAAGCTGCGCTTAAAGGGATACCCTGTATAGCAATTGATCTCAAGGGTGATATTTCCTCACTGGCTCTGATTTTTTCAGGCGCAGAAGAACCAGCCGAGCTTGCTCCATTTGTACGTACAAAAGAAAATGAATCCTTTGAAATAAAGTACGCACAATTGGCAAACGAGCAGAAAAGAAATCTAGGTTCTTTTGGCATAACGGCTAAAGATGTATTTCAATACCAAAATCAGGCCAGCATTAATATTTTTACGCCGAAATCAAATAGCGGCTTTAGGCTCGCTTTTTCTGCTTTTTTAAAACCACCTAAAGAACTTGAAAAAATGCAAAAAGAGGATATTGATGCTTATCAGGAAGCTATTGATTTCACTTCGGAGAATTTTGTTAACCGTTTACAATTGCCAAAATCATTGAAAAACAAAGCAAAAGGCTATATCTATGAAATCATTAAATATTATTGGGATCTGAAACAAAGTATGGAAGGGGCAGAAGGGATTCAAATGATATTGAATGAATTTCTTCAACCCGAATTACCCATATCGAGAATCGGGGGAATGGATATTGCAGAATGGATTAATGATAAAGAACGCAGACAAATTTCAGGCGCTATCAATGAATTGTTAATCGGTGCCGGCAGACTATGGTTTAAAGGTTTGCCCTTTGATCTCAACTTTTTAACCGATAAAAATGAATTTAACGGTAAAACACCGATTACGATCATCAATATTAAACATCTCGGATTCAGCGAACAGGCTTTTATTGTTGGGCACATCGCTTTTATGATTAATTTCTGGATGCGAGAAAGCGAAACGGACGATACTAAACTTTTGTTCTATATCGACGAAATCGGTGGTGGAGGCAGCAAAGAAGCATTATTTCCTTCCGTAGCCATTCCGCCTTCTAAGCCGGCTTTGAACAGATTAATTCGACAAGGGCGATCATTTGGTATTTCTTGCTTGCTTGCCACCCAAAGTCCAAATGATATTGATTTTAAAGCTTTATCCAACTGCCGTACATGGATTGTTGGTACTTTGCGCACAGAACGTGAACAGAAAAAAATAAGAGAGGGGATTACCACATCGGATATTGTCGCCGATACCACGCTTGATAAAATAGCTGATTTGGATACCGGCCATTTTATCATTACAGCACCATCCTTTGCACCACATAAGAAATGGCAAATCTTTCACGAAAGGTGGTTAATGCACTACCACATTGGTTTGCTTGATAAAGATATCAGACAAATTGTAGAAAAATATGAAAAGTCAGCAAAAGACAGAATCGCAAGTGCGGAAGAATTTCTTAAAAATAACAATATTCCTCAGGCCATTTCTCTTTTAACCTCAGTCATTCGGGATTTTCGCCTGAGTAAACACCGATCTCAGGCATTTTTACAGCTTGGAAAATTGTATTATGGACAGGATCAGGTCTCATTAGCAA
>WJKO01000302.1 GCA_014729055.1 Promethearchaeota archaeon
TATTAAAGCTGATTTCGCTTGCACTGCCAAAGACAATTTGGAAACTCTGGAATACTTGCAAGCTAATTTCTTCCAAATCTATACTTGTATTTTTTGCGATTGAATTACTTATCACAGGACCAACTTGTTCGTCCCAGATCGCAATATAAACAATTACATCGTTTTCTGCTTGTTCTCTATTCATCGTTATTCACTACGATATATAACATTCTCCATTACTGATACTTCGCAAGGATTTTCTTTATTTCTTTATACTGCTTAAGTGAATCAGGAATATGTCCTTTTTCCAAAATCTTAAATGCTTCTTCCGCTAATTTATTGACTTTGATTTTAAGTTGTTCATAGCGATAGATCTCGATTAGCTGATATTCATATACATTTGAATAATCCACAGGAATATCATTTAACTGCCATTTGACTAACGCACCATTTTTATTTTCTCTTTCGCCACTTGGCATATCATCTGGTTCTTTAATTGAATAAACATATAACATAGGCACGATATCTTCTATTACTGCACCTGAAATTTGTTGATTTAAACCATTAGAGAACTTTAAAATAGCGTCGTATAGTCCTGTTGCATTCAAAGGTTTTAAATTCGAATGGTTTTTAATAATGTTGATTTGATTTTCAGTTGAGAGTATAATCGTCCTTGAAATACGCCTATGTAAATCGTAAGTAACCTTGACTTTACCCTTTGGCTCAATATTGTGAAATTGCCATTGAATTTCAAGCCCTTCTTTTGTGAGATTTTTGTTTAGGTCGTCTTCATAAGGTTCATCGTCAATCTTAATCTCCTTAATTTCAAAATTATAAGGAATTATATCTTCAATAATGGCCTCTTCAATAGTTTCATCAAATGGGTTATCCAAAATGGAATCAACAGAATATTTAACCTGTTTTATACCATCATCACCGATGTTTTGGTCAGAAGTTTCTTCTATGTCTGTTGTTTTGGAAATTTCCCGCACTTCTCCAGATTCACTTCTTATTGTATTCTTGCTTGTAATTTCCTCGCTTACTTCGACTCGATGAGTCTCCATTAGAATATTTAATTGTTCATTTATTTCATCAATATTCTGAAGAGAATCTCCTATGAGTTCTTCTATTGTGAATTCCTCCCGTAACGGCAAAACATCTTCCTCCACATTGAGGATCTGTTCTAATTCTTTAGCCGTTTCTACCAATTTTTCGTATTCTTTTTCCTTCTTCCTTTTCAATTCTTCTGTTTCTCTTGTCGCCTTTTCTTTTTCTTGCTTCAATTTGAGTATTTGTCCAAATAGTTCATCAATTCTTTGGATATATGTATCAAGCTGTTTATCCGTTGCGGTTTGTTTACTTTCCCTTAGTAATTCAAGTGCGTTGCTATAGTCTTTCTCATCAATCATTTGAGAAGTCTGTGCTATTTTTTTATCTAATTCTTTTTCAACATCTGTCAATTCTTTTAATTTTTCAGCTTCTTGTATTTTTTGATTGATTTGTGCAACATAATCATCAAGTTGATTCTGTTCTGCTTTTTTAAGGCTATCATTTAATAGAGTAATTGTATCATCATATCTATTTTCATCAAGCATTTGGGAGGATTCGGATAATTTCTCATCTAATTCTTTTCTAACATCGGTTAATTCTTTTAATTTTTCAGCTTCTTGTATTTTTTGATTGATTTGTGCAACATAATCATTAAGTTGATTCTGTTCTGCTTTTTTAAGGCTATCATTTAATAGAGTAATTGTATCATCATATCTATTTTCATCAAGCATTTGGGAGGATTCGGATAATTTCTCATCTAATTCTCTTTTAAGTTTATCATATTCTACTTGAGTATCGTATAATTTTCGTGCTTCTTCTATTAGTTTTTTCGTTGTTTCTGGGATAGTTTCCTTTGATTCTTGAGAATAAATCTCCATAAGTTCATCAGCGGTCTCATTTGCTTGGCTACCTTCCTCTTGTTTAATATCTTGCTTAAGTTTTCGTATTTTCTCCTCAATTTTCTTATTTGTTTCTTGTTCTTTTAGCCATTCTTCTCTCATCGATTGGAGTTTTTTGATAAGTTCATCTTGAACTTCAACTTTATCAATATCATGCAATGAGTTTGCATATTCTCTTGACTTCTTAGCATGAGCTATGGCTTTCTTATATTTTTTTACTTGAACAAGCTCATCTGTTTTCTTGTCATGTAAATTAATTCGGTGTTTTATTGTGTTTAAGTATTCTGTCCATACTTCATTTCTATCTTGATATTCTTTCTTTTTAATATTCAAATCTTTTAGAAATGATTTTGTAGGGTTGTCTTGTTCAATAATAATTTTTTCATCGATTGGAGTTGGCTCATCAATTTTTTCAATGAGGTAATCTAAGTTAGTGATCAATTTTCTATAGGAATTAGGGGCATCGCGTCCTACCCAAACATACAATTTTTTCTTTTTCTCATGGAAGATCAGTATAATATCAAAAGACTTCATATTCTGCAGAGCTAAATTTCTTTTTTTTTCTAAATTACCTGAATGTTCCACGTAATAGACCATATAATCAAGTTTATTTGTACTCATATTCTATTCACCTACTTTTATTCATACTCCTCTAATAGATTCTCTACTTTTTCATAATTGGAATAAGCCGAATTTACTTGCCCTTTTTCTAAGGCGTTTAATGCTTCTTCACTAAGCTTATTCACTTGAATTTTGAGACTCTCAAACCGATATATTTCGATTAGTTGGTATCTGTAAATACTTGAATAATCAATTGGAATATTATTCAAGCGCCATTTAACTAATGATCCGACTTTATTCTCCATTTCACTGCTTGGTCGATCTTCAGGTGCCTTGATTGAATATATATATAACATAGGTACAATATCTTCAATAACCACACCAGATAATTGTTCTTTAAACTTATTTGCAAATTCCAAGTTAGCATTATATAATCCATCAAGATCTAATGGTTTTAGGCTTGAATGTGTTTTTATTATATTAATTTGATTTTCTAATGATAATATAATAGTTCGTGAGACACGTTTACGAAGATTGTAATTTATTTCCACCTTTTCCTTTGGTTCAATATTGTTTAGGGTCCATTTCAATTCTAAACCATCTTTTGTTAACTTCTCTTCTGGAGTTTGCCCTGGTGTTTCATCATTCAGTTTTATCTCATTAATTTCAAAATTATAAGGTATGATATCTTCGATAATCGCTTCTTCAATCAATTCATCGAAAGGATTATCCAGAACAGAGTTTACAGAGAATTTAACCTGTTTTACAGAATCTTCACTAAGATGTTGTTCAGACGTTTCTTCAACTTGAGTAGCTTTACTGATCTCAAGTACTTCCCCGGATTTACTTCTAATTATGTTATTACTTTTAATTTCGTTTTTTACTTCTACACGGTGTGAATCAAACAAACTATTGAGTTGATTGTGCATTTCTTCAATATTTGGAGATAAATCGCCGATAATTTCATCTACTGTATATGTATCCATTTGTGGTAAAACATTTTTCTCCACTTCAATGATTTCCTCTAATTCTTTAGCGGTTTCCAATAATTCCTTTTGCTCTTCTTCTTGTTTTTTATGATATTCATGCGCTAATTGAGTAAGTTCATCTTTAAGTTTTCTGTATTTTTCTGTTAAAACGTTATCTCCTATATCCTCTGCAACGGTAATTGCTTTTTCACAATTATTTAACGCAGTATCATATTTCTTTTCCCCAGTATATTGTTTAATATTTTTTTCTAGCTTTTCTAAGAGTAACAGACTTTCTGACGATCCTTTTTGTTTTTGCTCAATCAATTTTTTCTGCTCTACGACTTTTTGAATATATAATGCAAGATTATTGTCTTGAGCTAACTTTTCCGCCTTATTCAACCTGTTTATTGCACTATCAAAATCTTTATTATCTGTTCTTTCTTTCGCTTCACGAATATCTCTTTCAATTGCACTTTTAATTTGAATCCGATATTTAATCTTCTTAATTTCATTTTGCGTCTTTTGTACAAAGTCGTTAGTTTCATCTTTTATTTCTTGATTTGATGACTTATCTCCCATCAAAGTTAACTTTTCTAAGAATTCTGGTATTTGCTGGAGATCTTCTGCTTCTAATCGTCTAGAAATAGCCGATTTTATAGTTTTGATTTCTTCTTCGAGTTCTGAACCCTTGGTTTTTGGCATTCTTTCTTGCCATCTGTCTTCAATTTCATCAATTTGCTTGATTAGTGTTTTAACAGTTTCAATACCAGTACTTGCCGTTGTGTCTTTATACAACGAACTTCTAGTATTTGCGAGAAATTCAAGTTGTTTCTTAATAATTGTAAAATTTTTTATATTTAAAGCTAAATCGATGATTCTTTCGACTAAATTTATTACTTTTTGGTAATCTTTATTTTTATAAGCGTTATTAGCATCAGTCTTTAGACTATCTATCTCATCGTAAATAGATTTTTGATAAATTTTCCATTTTGATATAGAACCTTTCGCTTGTTCTTCGTTAATTTTAGTATCTGAAAAGAAATCCCAAGTTTCGTTATCCTCTTCCATGGTAAAATGTCTTAAAATTCTGTACTCTGGATGTTCTTTCCGTATTGTTTGTTCTACTGCGGGGATATGCTGTCTTACATAATGATCAGTACTTTTTCCAATCCAAATATACAATCGCTTAGAAGTCGGTACATAAAAAGCAAGAACATTAACTGATTTAAATACCGTATGCACATCTTCCATCGGAATCTGTGTAAGGGTTCCGTCTTCATTTAATTTATAGCTCTTTACTTCTAAATCAATATTTGATGTCATTACTTCTATAGATGTCTATCAAAAAAATATATATTGAGTTTTTTTTTTATAATTAGAGCACTTTTGTTGAATTATATTTTTCACAATTTCTATGATTAAAGTAGAGA
>WJKO01000303.1 GCA_014729055.1 Promethearchaeota archaeon
AACCAACAAGGAAGTTTGTTACGAAGTTTATTGAAGAAAAGGTTGACCTAGTCTTGCATTGTGGAGACATTGTAGCTCCATTCATGTGGAAACCATTTGAGGACTTAAAAAAATCTAATATTCCTCTTCATGCAGTATTTGGAAATAATGATGGTGAACGTGCAGGATTAAAGAAAATATTTTCAAAAGTCTGTCAGATGGAGGGAGAATTCTACGAAACAGAGATAGACGGAAAGAAGGTTTGTATGTTTCATCATTTAAGTCCTAACATGGTAGAAGCATTAGCAAAATCTTCAGAATATGATGTAATTCTCAAGGGCCACACACATGAACGATTATATAAAAAGATCGGAAATACATTGGTGGTTAATCCTGGAGAGGCATGCGGACTATTATCTGGAAAACCTTCAGCGGCTATTATAAACTTAAATACCATGAATGTAGATTTTCTCGAATTATAAAAAAAATACCCGCAAAACAAACAAAATCGCTTTTGAAAGTAATACTCAAAGAAAATGAATTAATTAGTAAATAATTAAAAAATAATTAGAGACAAAGATAATTTAATTATATAGAGAATTTCAAATCTTGGAGCTAAGAACATGAGTATAGAAGTGCCAGAAAAGTGCCCCGAAGAGATAAAGGATTACATTGACGACTATAATCAAGCTTTTGCAAGCAAAGATATAATGGAGGTTGATTTAGCGTTAAATGGTTTAGTCACATACATGTTTTCAAGTGATGAAAACCTTCGTTATTGGGCGAGGTGGTCAGTTGATAAAATTGGTCAGATTCAATATAAATTCCTTAAAAACGTTGTTCGCGCCTTAGAACACCGTTATAAAGGCGACGATCCTGAGAAAAGTGAGCTTGCATCTATTGCTTTGGGTGAGATCGTTATTGGAAAACCCGCAGAGCAGATGATTAAGGATCAAAAATTAATACAAAAAATAAAAGATGAGCACCAAGCTAGATTAAACCGCACTGCAGAAGAAGAAGCCAAAAGACAAGCGTATTTGAAAAAAGCACAAGCAGTCCAAATCAATTTAGACACTTTACAAATAGTTAGCGATATTTACAACATTGGTCAATATTATAACAAATCCATGACAGATGATAAATTGGAAGAAGCAGCTTCAACAGTCCGTTCATTAATAGCGAATCTATTTCGTTGGTTGGAGGAGAATCCAACTAATTTTTCAACAGGTACGATTTTGCTCAGTAAAATTGGTCAAAAAGGAAAAAGACCGTCTTTCTTCAATGAATCGATTGATTATTTACTAGGATTCCTTAAAAAAGGAAAAGAAGAAGAAAAAAAAGCAGCGAAAGAGGTCATCTTGAATATCTATGAAGAGATCGAAGACTTATTACCAAAAGATTTGGTAGATTGGGCAAGAACAGAATCTATTAAACGAAAAGAAGAAAAGCAAAAGAAGCAAAAAGCAGAAGCCGAATACCGCGCTTATCTGCAAAAAATGATTATTCCAGACGATACAAAATGGGATATGGGTATAAGAGAACTGGTTAAAACGCATAATTCTGCAATAAAGGAAGATGATGAAAAAACACTGCGAAAACTAGTAAAACCGCTAAATAAAGCTCTGAAGAGTTCAGATGAACGGGAATGGATGAGTGCAGGTCAATTATTAGGACATCTATTACGCAGACATCCAGAACAATATAAAGATATTGTACAAGATTACCTTAGAGACTATAGAAAACCACAAAAATCCGAGATTCTTTCGTTTATGACAGATACACTTGCCGATTTACAACTCGCAAAACCTCAAATTATTGAGGCAATTAAGGAAGATCAAGAAATAAGGGAACAAAAAAGAGAAGAAATTAGAAAGAAAAAGGAAGAAGAATATAAAAAACTGCAAAAAATTACGATCCAGTTTGATGGAAATTGGCAGAAGGAACTTGTAAAGGACTGTGAAAAATTAAACGAATTATTAGTGGATAAAAAGTTAAAGAATGCTCAAAAATTAATTGATGATAAGGTCGCTAATGTTCTTCAAGCTAAAAAAAGGGAAATACGCGCCGAGGGTCAGGATCTATTCATAATGATTGCAGAAAAATATCCAGATCTTTTATCAAATATTGTAAATGAATACTTAGAATTATATAATAGTGATAAAGATGCACGTTTCTTAGCAGTAGAGTTGTTCGGAAAGACATATCATGCAGGTCATCTGGATAATATTATTCCTAGTTTAACGGAAGAAATGAGAAAAAAGATTGAAGCTGACTATGAGGACAGAAGAAAAGAAATAGAAAACAAACTAATGGCAGAAAAAATATTCCATATAAAGATAGATGTTCAAACCATTCCAATCAAAGAATGGCCAAAAGATATACAGAAGATTTGCAGAAAATATAACGATGCTATCATGAAACAAGAAATGGAGGAAGTCGTTAAAGAAGTCCAAGAAATCGTTGATATTTTTATGAATGATAAGAAGAAAAAACGATTAGACGCTGCAATCGAAATATTGGGGTTAATATCCAAGAAAAATATAGAATTGATAGCACCTACGATCAACATGCTCTTAGATATGGTCGATAGTAAGAATGAAGATGTAAAATTCAAAGCTATTAGGGCACTTGGAGAAGTATGTGAACAACGTCCAGGATGGGCATATATGGGGCTTGAAAAGCTTGCAAAGACTAGTAATCATGATAAAAGTGCCGCTGGAAGACAAAAAGCAATGTTGGAACTAAGTAAAGTCGGAAAGAAAAATGCAACTATGTTAATAGAATATGTCCCAAATATTATTGAAGCACTAGCGAACGACGAAAATAAGCACGTCCGGCGATTAGCAGCTTGGACCCTTGGAACAATGGCAAAAGTTATCCCTTTAGAAGCGAAAGACGCTATCCCTGCTTTAACTGACGCACTTCATGACAATTATTTACTTGTTAGAAAATTTGCGGATAAAGCACTGCAATTAATTAGGGCTGCTATGCGTAAAGAAAACAAATGAAATTCACATCCTTTTATTCAAAATTAAAAAATTTTAAAGAAATCTCTTGTTTTCAACATTTTAAGTTATAGATTCGAAGTTATTTCTTTAAGGATAAATTTATAGGAAAGAGTTAGCAATTTTAACTTATGGACTTTCTAGATTTTTCTGCCGAGGAAAAGCGAAATATTGATATTGAAATCAATAAATATTTCCACAAACTAATTCGAGATGAGGACGACTTTTTTCTTAAGGACTTCTTTACCCGACTGAAAAAGTTTATTACACCTAAGGAAATTGGAAAGGGTCCAGCAAAGCGGATACGTCCACAAGTACTTATATATGCTTTTTTTGGTATCGCCAGCGATCAAAAAGTAGAAGCTCATCTTGAAGAAATACGAAAAATGAGTATTGCCATTGAATTACTGCATACTACTTCAATCATTCACGATGATGTGGTTAATCAAGACGATTTAAGAAGAGGACTTCCTACTTTTCATCGGATTATGGGGGAGCATTTTAATAACCGAAACCAAAACCAATATGGTCTACCAATGCAATGGGGTTCTGGGGCTGCCATACATGGAGGAGACATTTGCGCCTTCTTAGGGGCATCTATCATTATGAATTCACATTTTGACAACCTTTTGAAATATGCATCATTAAAAGAATTCAATAACGGGTTCAATAGTATCGTTAGGGGTAAAATTATCGAACATTATCTACTCACTAACAGTCTTGAAAACAGTTCAATGGAAGATTATTTGATTATGGCAGAATCAAAAACATCACAACAATTTATAACTGCCGCGATGATAGGAGCAATCCTAGCCGATGCAAGAGTTTCACAAATTCGTCCGCTAAAAAAGGCAATGACACGTCTGGGTGTTGCATATCAGATTAAAAATGATATTAATGATACGTTTAGAGAAAAGAAGAAAAATATTGCGTTGAAAAAACGTAATATTTTACTAATTACGGCATACAAGAATGCATGCAATGAAGATAAAAAATGTATTGATGATATATTCAATAAATCAGAGGATTTAACTGAAGACGAGGCAGCGAAGATTCGTGAGATTATTAAATCGTCTGGCACCCTTGATTTTGTGAAAATTTATGCTCAAAACGAGATTACTCAAGCGATAACGGAGATAGACAAAATATAT
>WJKO01000030.1 GCA_014729055.1 Promethearchaeota archaeon
GAGATGACCAATGTTTAGTACAAAAATTATAACTCAATTAAATAATTATAAAAAAACGAGTTCAGAGATTTTAAGAATTCTTAAAGAAATAAATAAATTATGGCCGAACGCTGACCTAAATTCTGTTCAGATAAAAAATAGACTCTTAAAACTAGAAAAACTAATGGGAAAAGTTGAAAGTACTTTGTTATTTAAAGAAATTGAGGATTCTGCTGGTGAGGTAAAAGAAAAAATTGATAAGATTCAAGAAACAATACTAAATAAATTTGGTGTTGAACTTGAATCAATACTTGCAGAACATCATTTGAGCTTAAAAGGACAATATCCCCGTTTGCAGGCAAGTTTTTACACCATGGAAATGGATACAATTAGAAATAAAGTCACTATTTGGTTTGGTCCGAAAGAAGAGAAACTGGAGAGAGTTGATCTCAATGCACAAAAAGTAGGTGAAACACTTGTTGGTTTATCGAAAAAATTGGGTTGTCAGAAAAAAGTACAAGAATTTTACGACTTGTTAGAAATTGCTTATAACTCGCTAAAAATTAAACTCGGCAAATCCTCTGAAATTCCCCTGATCGCTTTATTAATTGAAATGATTCCTTTGGTACAAGATCAGGCCTTTAGAAAGTCCCCCCGTAAAGAGCTCTATAAAAATTATTCCCGTGCAGATTTTGCTTACGATCTATTCCAGTATCTCCATTCTATGACAAATAATCGTACAAAACGCCCTAAACTTACTGTAGCTACAAGAGCTCAAACAGCTGATAAGGCAAAATATCTGTGGATACCTCAGGACAAACAAGGAAATGGTGCTACATTTTCAACAATAACACTCAATCAGGAGTAAATGAAATGGAAAATTTGAATCAACAGCTTGCACGTAATATTATCGAACAATTGGGACAATCAGGTCAACCTCCAATCTGGGGACACCATTTCTTCTCATCAGGTATTGATACATATCTTGATGTAATAGACGAGGAATATTTAAATACATTTATTAAAGAAGGTGGAGCAGTTTTTAAAATTTTAAAGGGACAATACGGAGGCGGCAAAACACACTTTCTTTATAGTGTGCGCAATTTAGCTTGGGATAAAAATTATATTGTTTCATATGTTAGCCTTAAAAAGGGCGAGAGTCCATTCAGTAAACTTGAATTGGTATATAAAGCAATTATAAATAATCTAATCCCTCCATTAAAACCCGAAAAACTTCTGGACACAACCTACAAGGGAATTAAACCGTTAATAGATTTATGGATAGAAAAAATTGATTCTTCACCAACAGGACAAAATATATCTAGTGAAGAACGAGTCAATTTTATTAATACAGAATTGGATACTCTAAATCACTTTGAAAGTCTAAGCTTTGGACGAGCAATTAAAAATGCATTTAAATATCGATACTTTGATGACGATGAAAATTTTGAAACGATTTGTCAATGGCTCAACGGTGAGGGATATGATCGAAAAATCCATGGCAGGCAAGGAATTTATGAACGCATAGATAAAACCACAGCTTTTAAAATGATTCGTTCTCTTGTCAACCTGGTCAATCAAATTGGTTTTAATGGAATGGTAATACTTTTTGATGAAGCAGAACAGATACCGAGTTTGAGTTCCAAGGAAAAGGGTCAACATTTAAACAACCTTCGTGAATTAATAGATGTTACAGCACAGGCCGGCTTTACAAATGTCATGCTATTTTATGCTGTGCCTGATATGGAATTCCTGGAAACGACGGGCACCGGGGTCTATGAAGCACTCCGACAACGAACATCGACGGTTTTTAGCGAAATAAATCCAACCGGAGTAAGGATTGAACTGGATGATGTTATTCCTGAACCGATTCCATTTTTAGAAGACGTTGGATCCAAAATTTCAAAAATTTTTGAGATGGCCTATGATATCAACTTGGAGCCAGAGAAGACAAAATCTATTGTTTCAAAAGTTGCACACAAAGCTTATGAACAAAGATATGCTGACACCGGGTATCGACGAATATTTGTTATGAAGCTCGTAGAAGATCTATACTATCTAAAACAAAAAGGTGATATCCCCACATACGAAGATTAGGTGAATATATTATGAAAAATCAAAATGTGACTCATCGTTTTTATGGCAATGGTATAATAATAGATCATGCGCCATTTGGGCGTAAAGTCAAAGTACGGTTTAGTTCTGGTGAAATAAAATGGGTTAAATCTACTGATCTTAAAACAATAGCTGAACCAACAGATTTTAAGATCGGCGATTATGTTAAACATCGAACATTTGAAGTCGGGAAAGTCATAAATATTACAGAGAGCAATAATGAATATAATTTGACTATCGAGTTTATAAAATATGGTGAAAAAATCATAAAGAAATCCCTGGCAAACCTGGAAAGAACAAATAAACCGAATACAGGACCAGCAGAAAAGCCCCAACAACAGGATAAAGTGGATTATATATCGCGTCGTATGATTGAATCTTTTAGATTGGGCATAGTTCCTTATGACAGGATTGATAATTTCACCTTTGGACGAAATGAACAAATTAAAAAAATAAAATATTGGCTTGATGATTCTTCGCAAAACATATCTACCCTAACAGGTGAATATGGCTCTGGAAAAACGCATATGCTTCAGTATGTCTATGGTTCTGCCTTAAAGCAAGGCTTTGCAGTATCTTATGTTGAAATAGATCCCCTCGAATGTCCACTTTTCAGGCCCAAAAAAATATTTGCGAAAATCACTCAATCATTACAATACATTTCACCTTTGAACGAAAATCCAAAAAATTTTCGATCATTGATAAAAATGTTATTAAATGAAGGCGCTTTTAAAGATCATCGCTACTTTAAACTGTTGTTAGGATCCAGTGACCAGGGAATATGGGAATGGATTGAAGCACAGGATGAATTAGTACGACCTCTTGATAGTGAGTTCGTATACGATCCAAACTATCCACCTTTATATCCCTACGCAACAGCTGCAAATGTCTATACATATTTACTCAGCGGCCTCGGATGGAGCTTGAGACGATTTTTAGGACTAAAAGGTTTGCTCGTCATATTTGATGAAGCAGAATCTATTGATCAAACGGATTATAATTATCAAATCGAAAAGTCAAAAAATTTTCTCAATGCGCTGGTTAGAGTAGCCCAGAACGACCCCGCAATGGAAAATTTATACTCCTGTGGTTTAGAAC
>WJKO01000304.1 GCA_014729055.1 Promethearchaeota archaeon
GGTAAATATGATGGTGGTGGTTCATCATCTTATATTCAAAGAGCAGGTAAGGATTATACGTATTTTGATATGGGATTAGAAAAATGGAAAGAAGCTGAAGCAATAGTTAATAAAAATACAGATGAAATGTGGAGAATAAACAAGAAATTTATTGATGAACAAAAAGCATTAGGAAAGGATTTTTATTTTTCACATAATCCTTGGAAAGCACAATCATATGAATATCTTTCAAGAGAAGCAGAGTATTTAATAGAACTAGGAGCAGAAGATATAATAAAAATTAATGATAATACCTGGAAAGTAGTATGGTAGTCAATCAATTGCTTGAACCTTCTGAAAGTATATCAATAATTAAAGAATACTTTAATAATAATTTCCGAAATTTTGTTAATAAAAAAGAAGGCAGTTATACTGGATATTGGTGGATTGGATATAAAAATGAAAACAATGATATTTCAATTTATTTTGATGGCGATATAGGAGGTCATTTCTATGTGAAAATTTATATCGATAATGATGAATATAATTTATGGCAATTTGATAAAAGTGTTAACCATGCGACTATAAATAATAAAACCAATTTATTATATCAACTTAATGTGCTTAAACGTTTTTTATTGGAAACGGAAAAATAATTAAAAATATTATTACAAGGATACCGATAAGTGGAGAGACTATTATAAATTGGTTCACCATTTACAAATTACGGTTTTACCGCTGTAAGCAGTTGTGCAAATCAAAGGAACAATTATCAGGGAATGCCAAGTTGTAAAGGTTTGGAAAGAAGGTGCTTATTGGGGCAATGGAGGTGCTAAACAATTTCAGATTCAAGGTTTTGATGTTAACAACCCTACTCATAAATCTTGGTTTTCTAAAAGCATTGAGCTTAATAAAATAATCAAATAAAATAATGATAATTTGGGAAGATAAAAAAATAAAGTTCAAAAATGGATGCGAAATAAAATATAAGTATAATATTCAAAATGTTTTAGAATTTAAGAATTCAATTATAGTCCATACTGCGCCTTCAAATGAAACGGAATATGAAAGTTTCAGAACTGAATTTGGCAAAGAATTTAATAAAGGTCCTGTGTTTGCTTATTCTAAAGTAGGAGAAAAACTTTGGCAATGGAAAACGGCACATGTAAACTATATTGAAAAAGTAAAATTACAAACTGGAATTATTTTAGATATAAAAACAAAAAAAGAACTTGATAAATTTTTTTTGTTGATTTCTTGTACAAATTTTAATTTTTATATTGACCCAGATAATGGTCAGATAACAAAACAAGAGCAGACAAAATGATAGAATCTTCAAGTAAAACCAAATCCAAAATATGGTTTACGTCCTAGTGTTGGTGAATATGTAGTTAAAGAAAATATTGTAGTTGCAATATCAAAATCACTTGCTAACCCTCAATTTGGTAAAGGTGGTGCATGGCAAATATTTGTAGATGATTTTTCTAATAAGTTAGAACTAATAGAAGAAATTTCTTTAAAATGAGAAGAAAAGTAGAAGGTTGTCAAGTTTGTGATCCAATAAATAATTTGATTGATTATTTAGAAAATAATGGATTTAAAATTATTAAATCTAAATTAACTGATTATCATTTTCATGAAGTTTACTTTAAATTATCTGGGGAAAATAATATAATCGAAATTCCATATATAAAGAAAATAAAGAGACATTCGGAAAATGAATTTATTTGTGAGTGTCATTGGAGTATTGTTGAACTTGACATCAATAAATAAGTTTTTTTGTTTAATTTTGGTTAATGAGTTCATTTTTTTGAAAGAATAATATATGTGTAAATTGTCTCGAGTTTTGAGTGTGAGGGATGGTACAGCAGATATTGAGGGTTGGGTGCCAGGGAGTTCGAAGATATTTAGAGGTGATAAAGAAAAGATGGAAAACTTTTTAGATCCCTGGAAGAAATACAAGAAGTAACGTAAAAATCATGTAATCATTTTAAATATTTCCTTTTTAACCATTCCTTATTTCCCAACCAGGAAAAATTATCCCAAGAAAGAGTAGAGCGAGCATGCGCGAGGGTAGTTCCGCGTACAGAGTGTGAGAGCCGGTTCATCGGTATTCAGGGCAAGCAAAACCTTAATGCCCCGCTCCATATTTTCAAGGGTATGGACACTTTAAAACACCCAATCCAGAAAAAAAACAACAAATAACTACATATTTATGTAAACAAACCATAATTTTCTTATTTTTGAGTAGATAAATTGTAAAAAAATATAATTTCAAGAAAAATGGAAAAAGCAATAGTTTTGTTATCAGGGATTTTGATATTTGGGTTTGCCGTGTTGACCGCACAACCGGAAGGTTTCTCTTACCAGGCCGTGGTACGGGATGCTGATGGGAGCGCGATGAAAAACCAGGACGTGAAAATAAAAATAAACCTGTTGAAAGGCAGCGCCCATGGAACTGTATCTTACAGTGAGGAGCATGATATTACCACCAATGCCCTGGGGCTTGTAAATCTGCAGATAGGTAACGGGGATTCATTGGGAGGCAGCATGGATACCATCCCCTGGGGGAAAGCTGATTATTACCTTGAAACAGAACTTGATGCCGATGGCAGCGGTTACACTGCCATGGGAACCCAACAACTGATCAGCGTGCCTTACGCGCAACACGCCAGCACCGCCGGCAAATTGACAGAACCCCTGGAACAAAAAGGCGACACCCTGTTCTTCTCCGGTGGCGCTTACACCGTGATACAAGGACTGGGACAAAACGAGACAAGCATCATGAAAGACCCCAGGGACGGGCAGGTATACGCCACGGTAAACATCGCGGGCGACTGGTGGATGGCCGAGAACCTCAACTACTACACCGACACCGGCAGCGTTTACTACGACAACGACAGCGCTGCCCACGCCATCACCTACGGACGCCTATACACCTGGTACATGGCCATGAATGGCGAAGACACCAGTAGCAGTAACCCCAGCGGCGTGCAGGGCATCTGCCCACCGGGATGGCACTTGCCGAGTTACGCCGAATGGGAAGAAGTTATTAATATGTATGGTGGAAAGGATGAAGCCCACAAACACTTTAAAGTAAAAGGTGATATTTATTGGAATAATAATAGTGAATCAGATAACTTAAGCGGCCTTAGTTTTTTACCTGGAGGATATGCTTTTAATACAGGAAGTAGTTTTAACGAAAAAAATGCTACTTCTTACACTATATTATCAGAAGAATTTACTTCTTCCGATTGTAATCTTTTATGGATAAGCTATAATATAGCATATAATTTTCAAGATTATAAATCAAGCTTTTATAGTGTGAGATGTAAAAAAGACTAATCTTTTACACATCTTATGTAATACCCAACATTAGTTTTACTTTTATTCGATCTTATTACTATACTACCA
>WJKO01000305.1 GCA_014729055.1 Promethearchaeota archaeon
ATGGATAGCCAAAAATCCTTCCGTTCATCCAATAAATTAAGATATCCTTTTAAATTTGTTTGCTGATCCGTTTTCCCGGTAAAATCATATTCTATTTGCCCAACTGGTGTGCCATCTGGTGTAATACGATGAAAATTCCATTCAACATAGGTCGTTATGTGTTTAAAACCTAAATCTTTTATAGAATTCAAAATTCGAGGCCAAAACTTTTTAGTGTTACGCCAGAAATGAAATTCACCGCTTAATAGCGGTATTTTGTTATTATCAATCCATATATATCCATCTTTAATCTTAATTTTTTCACTTGGATAATTCATACATAAATTTCAGCTGAAAAAAATAAAAAGATTCATTCTTCTGGCGGAGATATCGTTTTCCTTTCAGAAATAAGAATCCCAGCAAATATAAATGCTGCACCTATGAGAAGTGCAGTAGATAATTGATCGATACCAAACAAAATACCGAAGATTGTGGCAAATACTGGTTCTAAGGCAAATATAATTGCAGATTTTGTTGGCGATAGATGTCTTTGACCATAAATCTGAAAAACCAGAGATCCAGCGGTTGCAATTACACCCATGTAAAGAAAAATCAATAAAGTTTCGATGTTAAAGATTAAAGTTGCGCCCTCTCCAAATATATAACCCCAATCATTTAGAATAAGCGATAAACCGAAAGAATATAACGAAACAAAAATCATTTGGACGGAAGAGAATGCAATAATGCTCATTTCCCGCAGATGTTTATCCAAGTATATAATATAAATAGCATAAGTTAATGCACAGATTAGAATTAAAGGATCCCCCCATGAAAAGCCCCCAGTTAAGTCTGTATCGAAGAAGGACAACACAGCAGTTCCAATCGTTGCTAAAATCACACCGATCCATAAATTTCTACTGGCTTTTTGTTTAAAAAATATCGCAAGTAAAATCGGTACCATGATCACATTCAAGCCAGTTAAAAAGCCTGCTTTAGAGACTGATGTATATTTCAAACCAATTGTTTGAGTTAGATTAGAGGACCAATATAATAAAGCAGCAATGCAAGATACTTTAAGATTATGTTTATTAAATCCACGGAACTTCTTATAAAAAGGAAAAAAGCAAATTCCAGCGATTCCAAATCGAATACCCATGTAAAAACATTCAGGTATAAATGCAATCGTCGTTTGAGTTACTGCAAATGTCGATCCCCAGAGAATTGTTGTAACCACGAGCGCCAGTATAGAAACTCGAGCTTTATCTGCTTCGTTTTCTACGGGTCTAGAGTCTTCTGAATCTTTTTTCTCGGTCGTTACAAAGCACCTCTGCCATCTATATTATTTTATAATTGACTGTAGAGTTTATATCTATTGAATTTTCGTGTTTATTTGTGGTTTACTTTCATCTATTTTGCCTTGATTTCGCTTTATTTGAAGTTTTGCGATAAGAATTCCGGTAAAAATACATAGAAATCCCAATATCTTAATAGAAGAAAATGTTTCGACTCCAGCGAGAAAACCAAATAAAGTTGCAAAGACAGGTTCTAACGATAAAATAATTGCCGTTTTCGCTGGTGTAATATGTTTCTGACCTAAAACTTGAAAAAGGAAGGTTAATGCCGTAGCGATGAAGCCGATATAGATTAATATTAATATGAGATTTAGGCTTTTTAAGGCGGGAATTACTGATTCAGTGATTTCATTCCAATTTTCAGTAAAAAAAGAAGCAAGAAGTGAAAATACAGAAATAAAACCCATTTGATAGAGATTAAATCGCATTAATTGAATTTTCTCTTTATTTTGATTAATGAAGATTACATAAATCGAAAAGCAACCGGCACAAATCAAAACCAATAGATCTCCTACATTGATTGACTC
This sequence comes from Promethearchaeota archaeon, assembly GCA_014729055.1. Lineage (GTDB taxonomy): Archaea > Asgardarchaeota > Lokiarchaeia > Sigyniarchaeales > Promethearchaeaceae > WJKO01. The sequence goes on from WJKO01000305.1 coordinate 1,859, forward strand.
TAAATCGAAAAAGGACAATATAAAAATGCCTATTAACGCCAAAAATACACCGAACCAAACATTTAGGGGTTGTTTTTGCTTATAACATACGCCCAATATTATTGGAATAAATATAATGTTAAGGCTCGTTATAAATCCCGCGTTTGATGGACTTGTGAATTTAAGTCCAATCGTTTGAGAGGCATTTGTAATGAAAAAAAGGATTCCTGCCATAAAAGCTAGTTTAACTTGTGTTTTCATGTTATTATTGGCTTCTTTCATAGAATGCTTTTTAAAACTAATTATGATGATAATAAATAAAGCAATGAACCCAATTAGGAATCGAAGAGTCATATAAAGAAATGAAGGAATGATCTGTGTAATAGATTGAGTGATAACGTATGTAGAACCATAAATAATGGGATTCAGAAAAAGTATATTACCAATTGATTTATTCTCTTGATCATTTTCCTTCTCAGAATTCATCTGTAATTTAAAATTAACTCTAAAACTAAATATATTTATTTATGTCGTAAATTCAGTTTCTAAAAGAATAAATTTAATCAGAAAGATATAAAATAAATGAGCTCCAAAATCCAAAAAAAATATAACGAAGTAAAAGAACGTTATCAGAATTTTAAGAAGAGCCTTGTTTCTGAAACTAAAGAAGAGGATGAGGTATCTAAGAAGCTCGGTAAAGATTGGAATGAATTAGGATACCACCGAACAATTGCATCGTTCTTTTATTATATTTGGATGTTGGTTCCAGAAGGGCTCTTTGGTTTAGTTTTACTTCCTCTTTTACAGTATACCGAATTTAGATTTCCCGAAATTACAGGATTTCGGTTCGCTTCAGTAGGTGTTTTTTCAGCTATGTATGCCATATTGGATCTTAATCTAAAAGATGCAATTGATAGGTTTGTTCCAGAATATGTCATTAAAGATCCACGTACAGCAATGCAATATGTTTCATTTTTCGTGAAATATCAGATGTGGTCAGGACTTATACAGATTCTTATCGTTGCGCTGATGGTTCAATTTTATCTCTTAGAAACAGCGTTTGCTTATGTAGCTTTTTATATGCTGTTCGAATCTGTAAAGCAATATCCCGCAACATTAAGCTTATTTACCAGTCTACTAGGATCATTCCAGAGATTTAATAAAAAAACCAATATCGTAATATTAAGGGCAAGCTTTATTGAACCCGTCACTAAAATCGTAGGGGGTCTTTTGGGCATTTGGTGGGGTATAAACAATCCTCGTTTCGGAGAAATGTTTGGATTAGCGCTTGGGTGGGCAATAGGAGGTTATGTGGATGACTTCTTCACATTTAGCGCTGGAACTTGGATGTTATCAAAGGTATTGGACGATTATGGAATAAAAATACGCGAAATCTATATCATGAAGGTACCTAAAAAGGTCTGGAAAAGTGCGCTGGGATATTCTGCAAGACTGTGGCCGAATACAATATTTGGAGCTATTATGGGACTTTCAGGTTTCATGATTGTGGTTCATAACTTGCCAGGTTATCTAACCTATAAAGGATTGACGGGTAAAGCAGAGGATATTTCGACTTTTGTTTCAGGATTCGCGGACGATATCTTAGGATCCTCACAACCCGCTTTGTCGGAAGCATATAACAATGATAAAATAATCTTAACCAAATACTATATAGCTTCAGGTCTTAAATATTGGACGTTTATGTTTATGTTATTGGGGAGTATTAATATTTTAGGTTTACCAATTATACTTGAGATAGCATTTGAAGGCGGGTGGTTACCGGAGACTTGGGCTTTAATTGCTGAAATGGTCCCTATATATATATTGATTAAACTATTCGATCCATTCAAAACTGTTGCAGATAAGATGATAGCAGTAAGTGATCACCCAGAAATAAATGCTATTAACGGAATATTAGCTACATGTCTGAATCTATTCTTTACTTGGTTCTTTTTAGTACATCTGGAAATGGCTTGGTTGGGGTTAATATTAATACCAGTGCCATCTAAAATTTTAGAATTTATATTGAAATGGACGTTCATGTACAAGAAACTAATTAAATTAGATTCAAAGTGGTGGAAAGACATAGCATGGCAAGTTTTTATCGCACCAATTTTATCTGGACTTATTTTTGTGGGTTATTTGGTGTTATTATTGTATATTCTCTGGCCGATTATCACAGAGGGTCTAACCGGCATGACTTTAATCTTGACAGGAGCTCCTATCATTATCTTAGCATTAGTCGGAGGGCTCTTCCTTTATATGCCGTTTTATAGTTATCTAGGTGGATGGGATGAAAATACATTAAAGGATTTCAAGAAGTGTATTCCTTTAACTGGTCCATCTCTCATAATAACTTATCCGTTGTTTAAAATTGCACGAAAATATTCTAATAAGAGCCCATTTAAAAAATATGCTAATTTCGATATGGGAAATGATGCATATGAAGAATTACTAGAAGTTGCTGAGATTCGGGCGGATAGAATAGAGCAAAATGACAGCGATAATTAGAATGCTATGGATTAGTTGAAAACCTTGATTTTTTTTCTTATCAAGATTTCTTATCAAGATGATTTTTTTTATCAATGAAGCTTCTTTTATACATTAAATATTGTTTTATTGATCTTAGGAATTATAGGAACTTTAATTCATCATCAAATTGTGAAAAAGGAAGAGAAATTTTTGGAAAAAAGATTCGGGCAAAATTATATCAATTACAAAAAAATGGTTCACAGATATTTTAGATTTCTAAATTAATGATTTTTTAAATTAATGAGAGAAGATTTGCTTATAAATTTCTCAATATTTTAAGTAAAGCCTTAACGAAATAAGTCGGAATGATTAAAAAGTTAAAATAATTTTAAATCGTATGAATGGTTCAATGTTAAGAATTGAAAATCTGAACGTAACAGTCGAAGGCGGACAGCGAGTTCTAAATAAATTTAATCTCAATATTGATGAAGGAGAAGTGCATGTGCTTCTCGGACCAAATGGAACTGGAAAATCGACCTTAATTTATACAATACTTGGTTATCCTCAATACAAGGTTGAATCGGGAAAGATATATTTCAAAGGGG
>WJKO01000306.1 GCA_014729055.1 Promethearchaeota archaeon
ATAAATATTGGTGGATTTTTTCTTTCATATTAGAAAATCACTAGAAAATTCAATTGCATCCAAAAAGACTGCTGCAATGCAGCGACTCAGTCGCCGCACTTCATAAATAAACCGAATTCTTACTTAAAAATCAAGCAGTAATTTTTCACACCCTCTTCTTTACTCATACATTTTATTAATATATTTTAACGAAATTAAATTATTTTTTTCTTGAATATGTAATAAAATTTATTTACATTTCTGTGTTTAGTATGAACCTTTGTAACGAGTGTGAATGTATTGACAATTTATTTTGATTTATATCTATTACACTATTTGCACTCCCTGCATTGGGAAAAGTCGTTGTCTTTCTCTGAGTCCTTTCTCGGTGTTCGTGTTGATTTACAGCTTTGATTTAACAACAACGTGCGCTTAAATAACCTGCTATATTATTTTAGAACTTATTTCAATTGAAATACTGAATAATTTCTCTTATGATTTAATACCGTATTGAGGTGTAAAAGATGTATCTTAAAAGCTTAAAAATTACCAATTTTCGAAAATTTGGTGATAAAAATAATCTTGTGGAATTCGTAGGATCAAAAGATCTCTCTTCAAATTCAGTCAAAAACAACATCGCACACTCAGCAACATTAATTATTGGAAAAAATAATTCAGGTAAAACTACAGTCACCGAAGCTTTAAAAAAATTATTGTGCAAAAACAAAGAATTTAAAGCAACTGATTTCAACTTCATATATTTAAATAAATTATTAGATGAATATCGTAATAATATTTACAAACATTTTCCTTGTCTTGAATTTGAAATAAAAGTACACATTGATTTTAATAGTAATAATGACTTAACAACAAATGTCCCTTTTATGAGTATAGGAAATATTCAATCAGGAAAGGATGAAGGCGATTTTCAAGTTTTTATGAAATATGAAATGAGAGAAAGAGAAATGTTTGCCAATGAAGTTAAAAGTCTCATCAATAAGTATAATGAAGAGTATGTATTGTTTAGAAAATTTTTAGAATTAATGGATAAGGATGAGACAAAATTTAAACTAAATTACTATGACGCCGAAGGTAAGTTGGCTAATGATAAAAATTTCAATATATCTGATTTGATCGAGATCAAACCCATTGGTGCAAATAAGATCATTGATGATAAAAGGCTGTCGAAGACTTTTAATAAAATAATTAATTTTAGATATAAGAACGAAAAGAATCTACATTTTAGAGAAAGCATAGACACTCAACTTGATGATATCAATGAAAAAATAACAAAAAACGTAGCCAAATCACATACTGAATCCATCAACACAGCTTTAGGTAAAATTGAATCTAATGACAGATTGCAGGTACTATTAAGTGCAGATTTAACTTTTGAAAAATTGATGAGTAACATCATTAAATATGAATATAGTGATGGCACCTTTCATATTCCTGAAGGGCAATTTGGACTGGGTTATTCAAATTTGATGACTATTATCGGTGACATAATCGATTATATTGAACAATATCCAAAGCAAGAATTACATAGCAAAATAAATTTAATTTGTATTGAAGAACCTGAAGCATTTATGCATTTACAAATGCAAGAATTATTCATTAAATATATAAATGATGCAATTCAATTCCTTTTAAAGGATAAAAATAAGGAAATTAATAGCCAGCTTATAATTACAACTCATTCTTCTCATATATTGAATAGTAAAATTCATAGCGGTAACTCACTTGATAGTATAAGCTATATGACAATTGTTGATAATCTATCTTATGTAATTAATCTTAATGATGAAAATGTAATAGAAGAAAAATCGGGTAATGCAAATACTGAATTAGTACTAACTGATACAACTGAGAAGGACAGAAAAGCGAATGATCTAAAGTTTTTAAAAAAGCATATAAAATACAAGGTGTCAGAGTTGTTTTTTTCCGATGCAGTTATTTTTGTCGAGGGCGTTACTGAAGAAACTTTGATCTCCTATTTCATTGAACACAATGAAAATTTAAATAAATATTATATTTCGATATTTAACATTAATGGTGCCCATGCGCTTATTTACCACAAGTTAATAAAACTGCTTAAAGTCCCCACCTTAATTATTACTGATTTAGATATCATAAGAAATGCTGAAGAGAAGGAAAAGTATACGCAAATTAAAGAATTAAAAGACAGAAAAACAACAAATGCAACGATATCATACTTTCATGCAGATAACGACAATATTAGTAGTCTGAAAAGCTATTTTGAAGATGAAAACTTGTATATTGTTACTCAAAAAGAATCAATAGAAGGTTACTATGCTACTAGTTTTGAAGAAGCTTACATTTTAACCAATTATGATAACAAAATTCTTAATAAAGTTTTGAAAATAACAAAACCACAAATTTATGAATCTATCGTAGGAAATGAAGGAAAGAAAGCGAACCTGAAGCGATCTTCATTTAAATTACAAATAAAAATATCAAATTGTAAAAGTGATTTCTCAAATGCGCTGCTGTACGCCATTGTTACAGCAGAACAAGATATAATCCCCAAACTTCCTAAATATATTATTGATGGCCTTGACTGGCTAGAACTTTCGATAAAGAAACAAATAAAGGGAGTAAACGTGTGATGAGTTTATCTGAAATATCCCCTTCTGCGAAAAAGGACGAAATAGAACTCCAAAACTGCATTAATAATTCAATAGATAATTGCGAGAATATCGTCTTCAATGCTGGCGCAGGCTCCGGTAAAACTTATGCATTAATTGAAAGCTTGAAATATATTATCAATAAGTATGGTGGCAGATTGGCATATCATAATCAAAAGATTATGTGTATCACATATACTAATGTTGCAGCCAACGAAATCAAGGAGCGTCTCGGTAATTCTGATTTGGTTGAGGTTTCTACTATTCACGAGAGACTATGGACACTAATAAAAAAATACAAAAAAGAGCTACTAAAAATACATTTAGAAAAAGTAAAAGAAGAATTAGAACAATTAGAGTTTGATTTATATAAGAATGATGATAACAAAACGACAACCCAGTTCAGCATTTTTCGAGAATTGACTAATGATTCTCAAAATGATTTCGAGAAGGTTGTTATCAGCAATAAAGATATTTATTATCGATATTATAATAAATCTGCCTCAGAGTTTAGGCAGGCTTTTAATGATTATGTTGGACAATATCCTAATATTTTAAAAAATGTCGGTAATTTTAAAAGAATAGTGAATACAATTTATAGAATTGATAACTATCGTGAATGTTCAGAGCAAATTCAACTTGGAAACAAAAAATTTAGCGAAGTAAGATATGATGATAAATATAATTCAGATATACTGCATAGAATGATAATTAGTCATGATACACTTTTGGAATATGCCTTGAAAATAATCGAAAGATATGATTTGTTGAAACGAGTCATTTTTGACCGCTACGCTTACATTTTGATTGATGAATTTCAAGATACAAATAAAAGTGTTGTTGAAATAATGGAAATTATTGACAAATATGCAAAAAGCATTAACCGCAAACTATTCATTGGTTATTTTGGCGATACTGCACAAAATATCTATGAAGATGGTGTTGGACCAGATTTGCAGAAAATTCATCCGGGGCTAAAACCAATTTACAAGGAATTCAATAGAAGGTCTCATATAGAAATAATTGATATTATCAATAAAATTAGAGATGATGATGTTAAACAGAAATCAATTTTTACTGATTGTACTGGTGGTTCGGTGAAGTTTTACACAGGTTTAGATGAAATGAAAGAAAATTTCATTAGCAATTACAAGAAAAAATGGAATATTAATTCTAAAAATAAATTGCATTGTCTAGTTTTACTAAATAAGTCTGTGGCAGAATTCAATGGTTTCCCAGATATTTATAATAGTTTTTCAACCACAAACTTTTATAGAAAAAATTATGACAGACTTAATACTGAATTGTTAAGCATAGACTTACCGAAATTAGGTAAAGTCCCAATTCAATTCTATCGAATTCTTCAATTCAAAACTAACGTGAGTAAACCTGATACACCCATAAGTAATGTCATAGATAAAAAGATTTATTCAAAATTAACCTTTTTAAAATTAAAGGAATTGGTAACTTTATTGCAAAGCATTAAGGGTAACTCATTGGGGGAATATATTCGAGATTTATTTGAAAAATATAATAATTCCGAAAGTAGTAGCTACAATGAAATCATAAAAGAATTGATAAAATTGGAGTGTTATTCCTATCAAGATTACATAAATTTTTTATTAGATGAATTATTTCTTAATATAGGCAATGGAACAATAATTGAATTTAAAGAGAAATTGAAAAACTTTTTTGATAGTGAGTTGTTTTCGATAAATAATAGTGAAGACGTGAAAATACTTAAAAATAATCTGTACCAATTATTTGAAGGTGAATTTTTTTATTATATTAATAGGGAAGAAGTTCAAGCCTTCCAGGATAAATTAGATAACTTCATTAATAATGAGATGATTCCGGTATTCAAATGTGACGACTGGGATAGCTTTAAGGAAGATTTACAAAAACTGTTTAGTGAGGAAATATATTCTGTTATAGATATTGATGAACAAGAGTTAGCCAAGGCAAAATTAAATGAATTGCTAAATATAAATATAGACCAATGGATTTTATGGTATAATTTCATTAATGATGAACACGCAGCAGAGGTTGTATATCACACTTATCATGGGACAAAGGGGGCCCAATATGATAATGTCATTATAATAATGCAGAATGATTTTGGACGCTTGAATAGAGATAAATTTTCCTCGTTTTTTAAGTATTATGGGGATTTAAGATCACTGAACGAAGAGGAAATTGCCAAATTTTATAATACTAGAAATTTATTGTACGTTTCATGCTCTAGGGCAGTTAAAAATTTAAGAATACTATATCTTAATGATGTGTCAGATTTTAAAAGCGGGATAGAAAATATTTTTGGTAAAGTCAGTCTATATGATAGTGATAAAAATGACGATAATAATATCGCTCCAACCTAATTCTGATTCTAAGAATATCAATAACATAATCTTAATACAGTTTTATTTCCGACTCAACAATTAATATAAAATATCTTCCACTTCCTAAAAATATGCTTTTTGGCTAAGAAACGGATCATTTTTATCTTTGATCTAACCATATTTTTTAATATATTTACAAGTGAAATCAAATTCTGGAGATATTGATGAGTCTGAAAAATCTGTTCAACAAAAACACGTTTAAATTAGCACTCAAAATTATCCTTGTGCTTGTTGGG
>WJKO01000307.1 GCA_014729055.1 Promethearchaeota archaeon
ATCTTGTAATGCTTGAACTTTTGGACTGTCGAGAATTCTACGGAGCGGTTCATAGCTTGCAAATTCTTTTTCGAATCCCATTTTTGACCTCTTAATCAATCACATTAAATTTATCAACTTGAACTGGAATAACAAAAGGATTACTAAGTGTTTTGATGCGAAGGAATCCTTTATCTTGAGCTCTACGAATAGACGGTTCAAAGTCGGCGAAATCATAATATTTACAAAGTTCCTTGGTTTCATCTGTATTATTTAAATGAGCAATGAACCAATTTGCAGTATTGCGCAAAATATTTCTCTGAATACTACTAACTTCTTGAGTTGCATATACCATCCCGATTCGATATTTTGCACCCTCTTTTGCGGTTCGTACCCAAATATCAGCTAAATCCAGATCACTTCCAGCTGGTAGGATATTATGTGCTTCTTCAATAAAAACTAAAATTTCTGGAATATTTGTTTCTCCTTGAATAAATCGTCTTTGATTTTCTCTGAAAATTTTTGTCATAATTCTGTTTGCTGAAGATTTATTTAAATCAGGTTCACCACTTGATTGATCTATTACGACTAACTTTCCTGATATTAAGTGATTATAAATATCTTCTGCATAATCTTGATTAGTATCTGCACTATGTTGCTCAGCAGCTTTACCAATTTTTCGTGTCCCATTGGGATATTGAAATATTCCAATTATCTTTTTCAAGTCTTCATCTGCCCATCTATCACCTGAACCATTTGGTCTATTCACATATTCGGTTTCAAAAGCTTGATAACCACTACTTCTATCACGAATGAATTTATCGAGTGATTCGAACGCGTTTGCTAACTGTCCCCAAGTAGGATTAGCATTTGAGAATATCTGCGCTGCAGATTGATACTCAGGTGCATTATCGCTTTCGCTATTTTGCATTGCTCTAATCAGATTTTGATTGAATAATCTTTGAGTACTTGGTCTTAAATTTCTTGGAATGTCAAATCCAGCTCGTGCCAAGACAGCTCTATATGCTAGTACTCTTCGATTGAATCTTGTTAATGCACTTCTATCATCTTGATCTGGAGTTTCAAAACTAACCTGAGCAAAGTTTTTAATATAGATTGAACTATCATCTGCCAACAAACTATCGATTATTTCTTTACCAATTTGTATATTTTCATCAAGATAAAAATTCAACAGCATTAAAATTCGATCAGGATCATTCGGATGCCTTGTTATTCCGTATGTTATTACTTCATCCGCTTTATTAGCATTTGAGTTAATTCTCCAGACATTTTTTAATGCATTTGGATTATTATTTCCATCCTTGTCTTGTGCATTTTCATTTGCATATTCACCATTAGGATCAAAAATAATCTGACCTATTCTAAGGGGATCATCGTCCGTTAATTTAGGATATCTTAATTCGTAAACAGTTTTTGCAATTATTTTGGTCGTATTTGATTTTCCTGTTCTTGTCATTCCAAATAAGGCTGATTTTTGTGAAAGTAAATCAGCAGGATATATAAATGTGGGAACATCATCAATTTGTTGGTATTTTCTATTGGTTGATGCATATCGAATATAACCAAGTTTAACTCTTTCTGCTGTGCCATAATTTTCAATATGATCCTGCAAGTTGCTTGGATCCGTATAGTTTACGATTGTTTCCAAAGCTTTACTATTGGGCTTATAAACTTTTAATCCTTTATTGGGATAAAAATTAGAAATATCGCTTCCAAACTTTAATTGTAATTGTCCATTTGGATTTTTATCGGTCCCTGGCGCTTCAAGAAAGAATGTTCCGATAATCCTGCATTCAATTCCAGCATACCCTAAATAGACACGTGTTTTTGTGTCCATGACACCTTCACCATCCCAGTGTTTATCTGTCTCCCCACTTACTCTCTGAGCCGTTTCAACTCTTATTCTTTCAGCTTCTGCACTGTTAGGTAGCTGAGCAGCATCCATTACTCTGAGTAAAATAAAAGAAGAATCCTCTACTGAAAAATCAATATCATTTTCATCTGGATTAATTCGAGTCGCAATTAGGAAACTTAAGCTTGGAATACCGCCAACTTTTTGACGCTCATTATCATGTATTTGAATTTTAGCTTTTTCATAGTTTATTGAATATAGTTCTCCAATATACTGTTCTTTTTGAACCAATTTTTGAAACCATTTCTGTGCATCTTTCTTATGTAACGATGCTAAATCCTGAATGATGCCTTGTTCAATTGACATAAGATTCTCCAGAAAATTAATATGTTAACATCTCAATTTATATTTTCACAGTTTAAAGTTCGCATGATTCCCATGCAGTATTTTTGTCATCTCTGAGTAGATTAAACAAAGACTGACATTCTTCACATCCATGCCCAGAAATCCCCCTTTGCAGTAGATCATACACAGTTTGTCCAAACCAGATAAGTTCAATAGCTGTAGTACCTGCAACATGAGCTAAATCGCCATCATCACTGCCAATACAAAGAACATATTTTCCACTGGAGGGACATTTTAAAGAGTAACTACCGTTGGTGTATTTAACGATTTCATACCTTTCTATTTCATCTTTAGCTTTTGAGATTTTTCTTAAGCCACTGTATTTTTCACAATCATATGTTATTATTTGACCTTTAAAATGCCTAAATGAATGAGATACATGAATGTTATTGGTTGTGTAATCTCGTTTTTTACTAACTTGCTTTACAAACTCATCCGGTTTAAATTTTGAATTATCTGTACATGCGAGAAAAGAACGGAATAGTAGCTTCATTTTTATTGTTTTATGTTTTTGATTTTCTAAATGTTGCTTGACAATGTTCATAAAACGATGAATCCCACCTCCACTATTGATTTCTTCAGCAAGGAAAATATCAATTTTATTAATATCTCTTGCATTCGCTTCTATAAGAATTCGATCTAGCCATTTTTTTAATCTTACTTCAGGTCTTAAACCATGATTTAAACCACCAAAAATTCTTCCTCTCATTGTCATTTCTTTTGTCAGATTGAGAAAACTCCAGAACTCGTAACCTCCTCGTAGAAAAAACAAACAATCATCAAACCAATTTTCATTATCTTCTTTTGAGAAATTGTCACCCATAGCTTTAATTAATAG
>WJKO01000308.1 GCA_014729055.1 Promethearchaeota archaeon
GACCTAGACGATATAGAATTCTATGAAGAAGACCATCAAAAAAAAGCATTATCTCATGTTGATAATGGTCTCTATAAAGATTTTGCACGGTGGGTTATTAAAATTCGGAAACAAATGAAAAAAAATCGATGCAATTATGATGATATTAAAAACTTTAAGAGACATTTTCCCACATCTAAGGCATATTGGTCCGGGAGATTTACTAATAGCTTTAGCAAGTGGTTAGATAATAAAAAAAACCAGAAAAAAATCACTGACTTCTTTTAAAATGGAGCCATTAACAAGCTCTATAGATATAAGATATTTTAATTCAACTTCTTTTAAAATCGAATTTAGATCTCAAAGTCCAAACTAAAAAAAGTTTTTTAAATTCTTTTATAAGATAATCCAGTAAAATAGAATCTTCATCATAATTTTAAGATTTTTTAGGTGTTTTAATTGATTGCGAAAGATTTCCCCTCCATTTATTTAGGACGGTAAGGTTTCAATTGGTTAGGGTTGAAAATCTATTAATTTCAATTTGTATAAATAAATTTAATATTATGGAATAATTAATTAATCCAACTAAAATCTATATATATAAAAAGGAATCTATATGAAAAAAAAGAGTAAGAAATATAGCGTTATATTTAGCATTATATCTCTTTTCTTGTTAGTTTCAATTAGTATGACGACATCTATTTCATTAGGTGATACTAACGCACCGCAAATACCTTATTATATTAATGGCTTATCCACTTCCGACCCTACAATTGATTATTCCTCAACAAATCATACATATACTTATTCTGTGTTTTTAGAAAGTGATGGAGAGCCCGTAATTATGAATAGTACTGGAGAATTGGAAGGATCTTATAATAATACTAATAGTTATGTTGGATACTATAATTCTACTTATCCAGATGTGTATGTAGAAACGATCACATTCTGTGAATATAATGAAACTTATGATTTCTGGCAAAACAGCACAATGAATGCTACCCTTTCTACAGATATGATAGCAGATATGTACCGAGTTGATGTATCGTATGGAAATGATTTGAACCTAATCTGGTTAGCATTAAGAAATGCAACTATTTCTATGGAACAGATAATTTATAATATGTCATCTCAGTATAGAAATGAAGTAAACTTTACTAGAAACTATACTGAAATTAATAATATATATAATAAAACAACTCTTGAAAAAATAGATACAGCAGTAAATCAATGGACAGATGAAGATGGATATAAATATAACGGGACAATGATGGGGATGGGAATGGGAAGTAATTGGACAAAATGGGTTATTGAACAACAAATTTCTGCCCCGTTGATTTTAACTATGCAGTTTTATACAGCAGATGACGGGCAGAGAATTGGAATCGCAAACAGTATTACCGGTAACTATTATATATTTAATGATACTGATAATAATGGGATTTACAGTGTTGGAGAAAATGAAACTATTACACAACTTTCCATGCTTGCCAGTAGAGACATGCAAGGTATTATGGGACCTGCTACTGGGGGTTACAATATGTCAGTGTATACATGTAATTCTACAGGAGAACATAGAACAATGAACACAACATATAAGCTTCCCAATGATCTATCAGTCGATGAGATTATATCCAATATCACCTTTACACCTCCTAGTTTAGTAAATGATACTGTTTCTTGGGATATTGAATATTCTGAATATCCAATTCAAGCAATTGTTTTTGATGACCCTGGTGACGCATTTAATATGCTAGATGCTGCCTACAGTTCAATGGTTCTCTCTGGTATGGAATTTGTTCAAAATTATGATTGGTGTAATGGAAATTTTTCCTACGGATTTGATTATACGATTGGAGCAGAACAAGCTGACTTAGACTATACTATGGGAATATCAGAATTAACTAATCAATCATTTTACGATGCAGTTCAAGGACTTGGATTAAGTTTACCTCATTATTCATACTTCATCTCATCTGAGGAAATCAATCAAACAGCCAACAATGCAATAACGAAACCAGAAGACTTGTTCAAATTTGAGATAGGCGGTGTTCCAATTGCCCAGTTAGATATGGGAAATCCATTCAAGAAGAATTATACCTTATACGATTATCCTAATGAGGGAAACATCACTGAATTTGAATCTTTTGGTGGAACCGTCAATCAATTAATAACTTCCTCTGAAGCAGATCAGTTTTCGGGGTTCAGTGGGACGATGGGTGGGTTTCAATTAAGTGATATTGTATTTATTATTGAAGATGAAGTGGAAGGCGATCCCGCCTTTGATGAATATTCGGGATTATATACAATGGCAACGCAGAATTATCCCGTATGGTCTGGTAGAAAATTAATCCACGACCCTACATTCACAGTCTTCTATAAGGGTTCCAGTGATACAGATTCTAGTTCTGGATTTCTGCCCTTTTTCCCACCCCAAGACACGGGTGGTATTAATAGCTATTTTGTAATTCCTTTATTTGCCACGATCGTAATAACTGTATCTGCAGTAGCAATTAAATCGAAACACAAGAAGGAGAGAGAGAAAAAATAAATGAAAAAGTAATTTTATCTTATTTTTTTTTTTACTATAATTTTTTTAATATTTCTTACTATAAAATACAGGAAATCAAAATTTGTAAGTAAAAAACAGAAATCTTGTTAAAAAAACTTAAATATCCTTTTTCGGTTTTAAACGGTTGAACAATATTTCTATAAGTCTTAAAACATTCATCAACCAAATACGAATTAAATATAGGGAATAAAAACTTCAAATTCTATTATTAGATAAGAATACAAATAAAAAATAAGGTTTTTATGTTAATTAATTTTAAAAAAGATAATGTAATCCAATAATAGAAAGGAGTTTTATATGAATTCAAATTTTAAAAAAAAAATCGCAATCTTTGGTTTTATCTCTCTCTTTTTACTTATAGCAATCACTCTCCCAGCGGTCAAGTCTTCGCATTTCGATGATACAAATACAATCTCCGTCGAAGCTAATAATGAAATATTACAATCAGCAGATAATATTCAATTTAATTCCATAATTGAAACATATGATTTCTGGTTAAATTTTTCCTACGATGGAACTCCCCAAACCTTCAATTTTTCGGGAAGTTATTCTGATATTTACACATATACGAGTAGCTACGCAGGATATTATAACTCGACATATCCTGATGTGTGGATTGAACAAGAGACTATATGTAATTTTACAGAAACAAGTTCTCAGAATATGACAATAATAATGGTCGGAAATATTTCAAATCACCTTATATTAGATGTATATCGTGTTGATGTTTCCTATGGAGTCAATTTAGATTTAATCTGGTTAGCATTAAGAAATGGAACACAAATAGCGGAACAAACGTTTTATAATTATTCTTCTTATAATAGCTTTGAACAAAATTACACAAGGGAGTATACCTACACAACAAAACTATACGATGAATATAATGGGACATTATTAGACACTATCATAGAACTTGATACAGAAAAAGGGAATTATAGTGATACTTTATACAACCCAGATGGTTTTTCGGATGGTAATAATTGGACCAAAATGAGCGTCGAGAGTCAATTTTCAATGCCATTAATCCTTTCAATGCAATTTTTTAAATCTCAAAACAATGTGGATGTAGCTTTTGCAGATCTTATCCAAGGAAAATATTATATCTATAATGACACTGATGATGATGGAATTTATTCACTTGGTGAAAATAAGACTTTAATATCATTAGATATGTACTCAAATGCTGAATTTCAAGGATATATGCATCCGTATGTTGGAAATATAAAAATTAATACTACTACGGGAAATGAGACTCATTCCGCTCCCCATTCTTTTTTCCCTTCAATTCCAACAACATATATGCCTTCAGAAGTGAAAGTATCGGATATAGTGAATAATATCTCATTTTCTAATCCTGAATTAATAGGAAATAAAGTTTCTTGGGATATTAATTACGCAGAATATCCTGTTGCTGCTACTGTCACGGATGAGCCGGGAATGGGGATGATGGGATTTATGAATAATCCAAAATATAGTACCTTTATGACGGAATTGGTAACATTTGACCAACCAGCGTATGATAAATGTTCACCAGGGAATTTTTCTTACGGTTTTGATTATGCTATAGAACAAGAAAAAGCCGATCTTGATTATACAATAGGCATATCTAAATTATCTAACGAATCCTTTTATAATGCTTGCCAAGGTCTTGGACTTTCTCTGCCACATTATACCTATTTCATATCCTCTGAAACAATCAATAAAACTGCTGATAATGTAGTAACACGCCCAGAAGATTTATTTGGCTTTGAAATCGGAGGTTCTTCAATCGCACAACTTGACATGGCAAATCCCTTGAAGAAAAATTATACATTGTTTGATTATCCAAAAGAGGGAAACATAACTGAACATGAATCATTTGGAGGAACCGTTAATCAATTAATAACATCTGCAGAGAATCAACAAGGCGGCGGGGGAATGGGAGGAGGAGACTTCTCAAATATGATATATGCATTAGAAGGAGAGGTGGAAAGCAATCCTACATTTGATAATTTTACGGGATTATTTACAATGGCTACGCAAAATTATCCTGTATGGTCTGGTAGAAAGATGATCCATGATCCTACGTTTACTGTGTTCTATAAAGGTTCTAGTGACCCGAATACTGGTTCTAGTTTTGGAATTCTTTCATTTTTACTACCTCAAGATACAGGTGGGATTAACAGCTATCTAGTCATTCCTCTATTTGCTACAGTCGTAATAACAGTATCAATAATCGCTATTAAGTCAAATCGTAAGAAAGAGAGAATACTGGAATAAAAAGAGCTCATAACTAAATCTTTTTTTTTCCCATTTCGGTTAATTTTACAAAAGAAGGATCATTTATAAAACATTTCAACGGAGAGGTCTCCTAAGGAGGCTCTACCCGTTTTTCCCCCTCTTTCGTCTCCTTTTCACTTCACTTTGATTCCATCACCATCTTATTTATGTCGATCAA
>WJKO01000309.1 GCA_014729055.1 Promethearchaeota archaeon
ATCATGTCGTCTAACCGCCATCGGTGAGGATCTCCACCTCCAATAATTACTGCTTTCTTCTCAAAATACCGAAAACCAGGTGTCGTTTTTCTAGATGCTGCGATACGTGTTTTAAGATTTATTTTCTCCAATTTTTTATTGAATTCATTAACAGAGCTTGCAATAGAACTCATTCGCATCATTATATTGAGACATGTACGTTCTGCCTTAAGGATATCCCATATCTTTCCTTGTAGTTCCATTATTACATCTCCCTCTTTAATTTGATCACCGTCTTGAAACCTTGCGGTCGCCTTGACATTACAAATATCAAAAAGCATAATTCCAATTTGAACGCCACAAATTACCCCATTAGTCTTTGCAAATATTTTGGCATTTACTTTTTTATTCGGTAAGATTTCCGTGGTAATATCTCCATAGCCAATATCTTCTTCTAAATACTCAATAAGTTTTTCTTTGATTGCTATTTTTTCAATATTAGATATTGTATCCATAAAAAAGATAACCTTCCATTTTTTGTATATTGTTTTATCAGATTATGATATTTAACGTTCCTTCTGAACGATTTCACCATTTGGTTCTTTTTCTTCAAAAATCAATGCTTGAAACGAATAAAGCTTGGTATCTTCTGATTTCCATGCGTTAGTAGGGAGTCTTGCTTTCATGCAAGTATGTTCTAAAAATGTTTTTACATCCCAATTTCTGCCATGTTCAATTGGAACTTGAGGTAATAACAATCCCTTATTAAAACCCTTTTTTATATACAAACCATCTCTCCCTATTTTGATTTTTTCTAAATATTCTTCGGGCTTATCTACTTTAATTAGCTTAGGAACGGTTAGAATACTTATTTCCAATACAATATTACTCATATCTGTTATTTGGGGGAATCTAAAATCCTCAAATGCGGCAGAAAGAGAAACATCAGCAATAGTCTTTATTAAAGGAAAAACAGGTTGAGTTATACCGATACACCCTCTTAGTTGTTTTTCATCCCCAACTTTTTTATTAAGGGTTACGAAAGCTCCCATTTTTTCATTAAACTTTTCTTTTAGTTTCTTTGGAACCTTTAGTCGTTTTTCTGTTTCCAAATAGTTTATTATGTTTTTCCTCGCAAATTTGATTAATTCTTTTCCTTCATTTAATGTAAATTCCATATAGTCTTTCACTTCTTATGATTTTTTATGTAATGACAGTTTATGTAGGCAAGAATAATTTCCCGATAGGTTTATCGAGATATTTTTTAAGTATTTTATTAGCTTTCAAGATTTTCTTATCCTTAGTAACGACAAGTTTTCCATCTAAAAATACTTGTTCAACTACCACCTTAATATTATCAAGATTGTAAGGACTTAATTTTGATTTACTATAAAACGATTTTGGTTCTATTTGATACGGCGGAACTTCTTTGAGAACAAATAGATCAGCATCATAGTTTTCTTCCAAAATACCTTTTCTCTTCATTTTAAGATGCTTTGCCGGATATAAACTTGCATATTTGACAAAATCTTGAAAGGATGAAAATCCATCTATTA
The DNA here is from genome assembly GCA_014729055.1 of Promethearchaeota archaeon. Taxonomy (GTDB): domain Archaea; phylum Asgardarchaeota; class Lokiarchaeia; order Sigyniarchaeales; family Promethearchaeaceae; genus WJKO01. The sequence goes on from WJKO01000309.1 coordinate 1,536, forward strand.
TTTTTGTTAAAAAAAATGGTACATATATATCAAGGCTCGGAAACCCTGCAGGTGCAGCGAAAAATGTATCATTTTTCTCAGCTGTTGTGTGTGGTGCATGATCTGTACCAATAAAAGAGAAAGCGCCGGATAAAAATAATTTTTGTATATGCATCATATCTTCACGCGATCTTAATGGAGGCAAAACCTTAGCGTGGGTCTTTTTCTCGGGATTCACATCACTATAATTAAGAAATAAATGGTGTGGACTTACTTCAATTTCAAATTCTTGATTATTTAATTCATTCGATAATAACTTAATTAATTCTACCGATTCTGGACAAGATACGTGACAAAATCTCATAGAGGGTATTACATTTAATTCCTTTTCTTTATTAGATTCTGCCACATTTTCATTTTTTATATTTTTTAAAATTTCAAATGTAAACAGAATGTGTACTAATTCTTGATATTTGCTGTAAATCTGAGAATGTGCATTCAGCAAATTCTCTCCACACTCGACTCGCTCATTGAATTCCTTCTCTCGATCGATCTTTAAAATCGGTACATCTGTATGTAGTAAAATGGGGATATTCAATTCAGCAGCCCGTTTAAATAATTTCCTCCAATTAGATGTTTTCTCCTCGAAATTTTTCTTGTTAATCATAACTGAGAAGTATTCATCAAATTGAATTTTTACAAGTTTGGGATCAACATTATTATCGGGAAAGTTTCCTTTTAAGATCCGGTAAATATCTAACATTGGGCTCCAATCCAACAGAAATAACGAAGAGGTATCTCCTGGGTATATTTTAATCCCATATATGCCTAATTGCTTTAAATCTTGCATCAAATTAAAATTAAACCCCGTTGATATGTTTCCATAGATTCCTACATTGCAATAAATATTTTTTTCAATCTTTTTTTGATAATTACGGATGAATTCGGGGGTAGAAAGCCGTGGAACTGTGTTAGACATAGTAAAAACAGACGTTACTCCATTGTTAATGGCTGCCTTGGTCCCAGTTTCGACTGTTTCTTTGTATTTTTGCTTCATATCTCTCAGATGCACGTGAGGATCAATAATACCCGGAAAAATATATTTAGACTCACAATCGATCTCAGCGTCCAAATTCTCAAAGATTGTGTTTTCTTCAATCTTTTGTCCCAGATAACCTATTTTACTATCCTCAATCAACAACTCCCCTCTAAAAATTTTATCTGGAAGAACAATGCTACCGTTACTTAATAAGATCTTCATTTTCTTATCACCGATTTTCATTCAAGGCTTGTAGAATGCAAAGGATTTGCCAGTCAAAAAAGCTTTTCCTTATTTCTTCATTACTATATACTCTAATTTTGCTTTTTGGAAAATATTTAATAAGTTGTTCAAGATAACTACTATTTTTTGCGTATTCATTTATTATTATTGATTCATCGATTATATCGTGACTTAGGTCAAAAAGATCATTATAAAATGCTGATTCTGTATGTTTAACGAGGGTGTTTGTGGTTTTGTTCTCTGGTTTATTAGCGCTTAATATGATATCAGGATTTTTAATACCAAGGTTTGATGATATTTCCGAAAAAAAATCATTTATGTCGCCTTTTTTTAGTAGAATACCAGGTGTTGATTGTGCCCATACATTTTTCTTAAATTTTTTAATTTCAGATTGGTCATGTTTCTTTTTACTGGTTCCACTTGCTATTTTAATTATTTTCTGTAGTATTAAAATTGTTACCCGCTCATCAGGGCTTAAATAACGCAATTTCTGTCCGAGTACTTTAACTATCAGACCTTTTTTCCAATCGCTAAACTGCTTCTTGAAGAAAATATAGAGATTGTTTTTGGTTCTGATGTTATTTGATGTGAGAAATATTGAACGAAGATACGATGTAATAGTAATTAGGGTATTTGGAATCAGACCGTTATTCACCTCTTTTTTTGAGCAATGAGGTAAATTATCAAAAAATAGTGCGAAATTGATTGTCTTACATGTTTCCGAATAGAGATCCAAAGTCCATCCCTCCAGGTCCCATTCCGGGGGGCATACCTGGGCCTCCACCTCGTCTCCGCCTACCCCCTTGCCCGATCTTCTTTACCATTTTTTTCATTTGATCATATTGTTTCAACATTTCTCTAATTTCACTATATTGTTTACCTGACCCATGGGCTATTCTTGTGATTCGGTTTCTTTTAATGACTTTAGGATTTTCCTTTTCATATTGTGTCATGCTGTTTAAAACTATTTCCCAATTCTCCAAATTTTGTTCTGCCATATCCTTAAATTCTGAAGGAATATTTTGTCCACCCAGCATTTTTATTATTTGTTGAAATTTTCCCATTTTCTTTATAGCTTTCAGTTGATGGTATAGATCTTCCAATGTAAATTTACCTTTCATAAACCGTTTTGCCATATCTTTATCCGGTTCTAATTCAGCTTCTTTAATTTTGTCAATAAGTCCTTTGATATCAGGTATTCCCAATAAACTACCTACAAATGGGGTTGGTTCAAATTCATCTAAAGCATCTACTTTTTCACCTACTCCAATAAATTTAATGGGTGCGTCAGTAGCTGAAACTGCGCTTATAGCTCCACCACCCTTTGCCGTACCGTCGAGTTTTGTAATAATAACTGAACCCACATGTGTTGCCGTGGCAAACGCTTCAGCTTGTTTCTTTGCTTGTTGCCCCAACGTACCATCTAAAACAAGTATTGTTTCATTTGGCTTTATAATTCTCTCCATTTTTTTTACTTCGTCCATTAATTCCTTTTCTTCTTTATGTCTCCCCGCTGTATCAACTATAATAAGATCCACTTTTTCATTAATGAAGTGTTTTACTCCTTTTTTAGCGAGTTTTAGGGCATTTTTTTCTTTACCTGTTGGATCACCAGACAATTGAACTTGTAATGGTTCTAATAATTGGGCAAGCTGATCATACGCTCCAGGTCTCCATGTGTCAGAACAAACTACACCTACTTTAAATCCCCGATTTTTATAATATCGGGCGAGTTTACCAACGGTTGTTGTTTTACCACTTCCTTGAATCCCGACCATCATAATGATATTTATCTTATTTTGCTTTATCCTTTTGGGTGCAGCTTTACCTCCCAAGATGTCTACGAGTTCATCATGGATTAATTTAATTATATAATCTTTTCTGGCTACACTCTGTGAGATCTTTTCGTCAAACGCTTTCTTTTTTATATTGTCTGTTACTTGGATTACTATGTTGTAATCTACGTCTGAAG
>WJKO01000031.1 GCA_014729055.1 Promethearchaeota archaeon
ATACTATCGAGGACAAATTATTTAATAATGCTAGCAAGTTCGGGTAGGTTAGGTCTGGTAAATCGGGAAATAGAAATTCCAGTGTATTTATGCGACTCACTTGCTACAAGAACAGAGCGAGTTTTGGTGGGTGAAGTTTGCAAGTTGCATACAAAAGGTGGGGATTTTCTAATTCATAAAGAATTGGTCGAAGGTGGAATTATAACTGATGTTTTAGATATTTTTTATGACTCTTTATCTAGGTTAGATAATTGGGATTCAGTAAATAATATCCTAAAAAAAGAAATTCTAAATCTTCAGCAATATCATTCAAATATTAAGGTAAATCTCAAAGAATTATATAATAACTTGAAAAAACACCAAGAAGAAGAGCGAGAGCGCATTTGGTGTAAATTATTAAAAAATGCTTTTGCACCTTTGCTTAAAGGTAAATTTGATTTTATTATTGGCAATCCGCCGTGGATAAATTGGCAACATTTACCAAGAGAATATCGAAAATATAACACCAAGCTATGGAAAGAATATAAACTTTTTACTTTAAAGGGAATGGATGCAATTTTAGGAGGTAGTAGAAAAGATCTGTCAATGCTTTTTACCTATATCTGCGCTGATCGGTATCTAAACAAGAACGGGCGTTTAGCATTTCTTATTACTTTTACAGTTCTTAGAAGCAAAGCAGGAGGTGGATTTCGAGAGATGAGGTTTAAAAAGGAAAACTATAAAATAGTTGAAATTCACGATTATCAATTACTGCAACCATTTGAAGGTGCTAATAACCAAACGGGGTTTATTATAATTGACAAGGGAAAGAAAACTGAATTTCCAATTCCAACCACAGTTTGGAAAAAAAGCGGTCCACTTGATTATGATCATCAATGGGAACAGGCGAAAAGATATCTTGAAGCAGAGTATAAATATGGATATAAGTTACGGGATGATTTAAAGGGTGCTCCTTTTATATTTTTAAAAAAAGAAGAGATACGGCTTAAAAAATTATTAAAAGATTCATATTATACTGCTCGAGAAGGGGTCAATCCGCTGGGTGCTCAAGGAATCTATATAGTGAAAGTGAATCGGCAAAATCAAAATGTGATTTATATAAAAAATCAAGGTAATGTAGGTAGAAAAAAGTTTCCTCAAGTTCTTCATAAAATTGAACCAAATCTCTTATATCCGGTTGTAATGAGTAGCGCAGTTACTAAGATTCCGTGGAAAGTTAATTTAGATACAAATGATCCGTTATACATTATTATGTCTCAAAATCCAAATGAACAAAAGGGTATAAGAAAAAGAATAATGAAAAATAAATATCCTCTAACTCTCAAGTATTTAGAGCATTTTAAGGAAAGGCTTAATGGACGACCTGGTTATAAACGGTATTTTATGAGAAAAGGAGGACATAAAGTAGCACCATTTTATTCGATGTTTAATGTTACAACGGATACGTTTAAACCATTTAAAGTAATATGGAAGCGGATGGGAAACTATTTATCTGTTTGCGTAGTAAATTCTTTAAACACGCCACATTTAGGCAGTAAATTATTGATACCGCTGGATATCTATGCTTTTGTTCCATGTGATACCCTTAGTGAAGCTCATTATGTATGTGGTATTATGAATTCTAAAAAAGTGCGCCAGCTTCTTTCAATTGTTACAGATCCTGGGAAAAGTTTTGCATCGCCTAACATATTGAACTTCCTCAATATTCAGAAATATAATAAGGAGCAAACAATTCATCGTAAAATCGCTGAATTATCTAAAAAAATAGATAACTATGTTAATATTGAAGGAAACGATGAGATTCCTACAAATTTTATGGAAGAATTAGATGAATTAGTTGAAAAATATTATCATGTTTGATCACATAGACATAACCTTATAATTTCCTTGACTAATTATTCATCATGGAAACAGACAAAAAAATCCATAACCAATTAAGAAATTTCATCAGCGAAATTTGCAACGAGATTGGTCCAAGAGTGCCTTGTAGCGATAATGAACGAAAAACAGCAGAACTACTAATGGAAAAGTTACGAAAACATACACAATATGTGCAAATCGAGGACTTCACCACACATCGAGGGGCTTATAAAGCCGCATTTCGAATTCCAATGATTCTCTATATTACGATTGTCATAACGTATTGGACTATTCCACTCGTAAACATGATTATTTCACTAATTTCATTCATAATTTTGTTTGGAGAGATGGCAATGGCGTTTGAAATTATTGATTTTTTGTTTCCGAAGAAAATGTCACAGAATCTAATTACGAAGATGGTATTAAAAAGCAATCAAGAGGTGCTTGGAGCAGGGGATAGAAGTTTAGTTATTATTGGAAGCCATATTGATTCCAATTGGGAGTTTCCATTATTTAGAAAGATTGGAATCCTCTCAACGATCGTTATTGCTATCAATGTTATCTTTCAAGCGCTTCTACTTATTAACCTTATATTGAAGAATATTCTCATTGGATATAATAAAGCAGAGATATTGCATGAGTTTGACCGGGTCTTTTATTGGATTCTTGTTATAGGTATTATTCCTGCAGTAGTACAGCTTTTTTTTATTATTTCAAATAGACCCGTTATGGGTGCTAACGATAATCTTTCCGGAGTCGCTGTCTGTTATGAATTAATAAAATATTTTTCTCAAAGCGGAACATGTCTTGACAATATAGAACTCTGGGTTTGTTTTTACGGCTGTGAGGAAATTGGATCAAAAGGAAGCAAAGCATTTATTAAAAAGCATTATAGAGAAATAAAGAATGCCATAGTCGTCAATGTGGATATGGTCGGAAATACTGGCTCTAAACTAATTATCGACACTTCAGAGGTCTTTGGAACGGTAAAAATGGACAAAAATTTAATAGAAATGATAGAAGATACAGCTCGAAATCTCGATATCCCGATAAAAAAAGGGGCAGCAACTGCATTCACGGATTCTATGAGTTTTGCACGTAATGGGATCAAATGTGTCTCTCTGGTATCATTGCCTGTATCATCGAAGAAATTTTATTACCACACTCGGGAAGATACATTAGATAATATGGATTTTACAAACTTAATGCATAGCAGAAACTTACTGATAAAAGTTTTAACGAATTTAGATAAAGATTTAGATTCAGATTTAGACAAATAATTACTTTCATTTCTTATTGTATCCAAACAAAAGCATTTTAATTATTGCGATTAAATTAAAATTAGATTGAAAAGCTAGATTCAATTGTTAGGAGCACTAAATATGGCATTATATGATGAACTTGCTTCAGTTGTAGGGCAGAAATATTGCACTGATAAGGATTATATATGTGTATCGTATTCAAGAGGTTTGGATCCTGTATTACCGGAGATTATTCCCCAAATTGCATTACGACCCGAAAACACAGAAGAAGTCCAACAAATAGTTGAAATTTGTAACAAATATGAAACCCCTTTATTGCCAAGAGGCGGAGGATGTGGTCTAATGGGAGGCAGCAAACCGATCAGTGAGGATACAGTTCTCTTAGACCTTTCACGGATGAAAAGAATAATTAATATCGATGAAGACAACCACGTTGTTACTGCTCAAGCGGGGATCAGTTGGTCGCAACTAAATTCAGTTCTTTTTGATAAAGGATTCTATACGGGGAATATGGGGCCTGGTTCAGGATTAAACGCAGCAATTGGTGGTGGTATGTCCCATCATTCGGGCGGTGGAGGTGGATGTGCAAAATATGGCAAATGCACTGATAATTGCGTCGGATTAGAAATAGTTCTCGGAAATGGAGAACTTATCACCTTTGGTTCTCAGGAAAACCAGTTTGTTGAAAAACCATATTGTAAGTTAGGTTTAGGACCAGATCTCATGGGTATTTTTTTAGGGGATAACGGTACTATGGGGATAAAAACAACAGTTTCACTTAAAATCTATCCCAAACCGCCTTATTTCAGCGGAAAAACATGGCATGTCAAGGATCATAGTTACGATTATACACAAAAAATGATTATAGAAATGGTAGATAAAGGTTGGTCTAAAGATCTAGGTATTTATGATTTCTTCTTTACACACCCTCCTTCAGTGATGGGGATTACAACGGACAATTTAATCAAGAGTTGGGGTGATATATCCGGCGGTGTCGTTTCTTATGTTCATGAAGCGTTTGATCAGCAAGTACTTGAAAGAAATGCCGAAATATTAGAGAACATTGCAAAAAAACATTCCCAAAAAGAACTTGGACCAAGTCCAGAGGAGGGAAACGTAGCAGAATGGTTCTACGGCGAGCAAGGTCACTGGCAATTTTATCACCAACTATTTTCATTGATGGGACCTGACTTTTTCGCATGCACGACCGAAGTAATGGTGCCAATCAGTCGGTTTCCAGAAATATTACGAAAAATTGATGAATGGGAAGAAGATAAACGTGAAGAACTATTCGAATGCGACGCAGAGTCTGGGGTGTCTCACGTTGTTATGCTTAACCATAATAGTTGTTATATCGGATCGGGATTAGCAGCAACACATGAACCCGATTATAAAGAAGACGTAATAGAATTATGGAAAGATCAATTAGAAATGCTTTCAAAAACCGGCGCTTGTTTATATATGTGCGGTCAAATAGGTTCTCAAGTGTTGGTTGATTCCAACATTTACGAACCAAACTTTTACAATTTCATGAAAAATATTAAAAAAATCTGTGATCCTAATGGGATAATTAGCCCTGGAAAATTCAGATTGTAGGAGAGTTATCAGAATGTCTGAAAAGAAGGAAAGATTCAGAAGAATAAGAGATTTAGAAGAAAATATACTATCATGTGTCGCAGTGGGCGATTGTAAGGGGGCATATAAAGGACCATACAGTGATCCCATTCTTACATCCTCTTGTATAAATCGTGACCATGGTTCTGGTTTTGAGGTTAATTTTGCACGCGGACGATTTACATTGTGTAGAGCTTTATTAGACGGGAAGATTGAACCAAGTGAAGGAATGGCAGAGGTGGTTTATCAATGTACATTATGTGGATCGTGTCGCGAAGTCTGTAATAACTGTAAAAATCCAGATATGGTCATAAATGCGAGAGAAAACATCGAAGATCACGTGGATATTTGGGAATCCTTAAGGGCCGATTTAGTAGATGCAGGTGTTGCGCCTTTACCTAGGCATAAAGAGATATTTGAACACCAAAGAACAGAACATAATCCGTATATGGAAAAACATGCAGAAAGATGGAACTGGTTAGCGGATAAAGCTGACTATTTCAAACCAAACGGTGATTATCTTTTTTTCGTGGGATGCACATCTGCTTATAGATTAACTGATATCGCTAAGATATTCCTTGAAATAGCGAAGAAAAGTAATTTTTCTCTTTCATTAGCAAAAGAGGAATGGTGTTGCGGATCGGTGAATTTTAGAACGGGTGTAGAAGATCTCGGTATTGAGACCGCTAAACACAATTTTGAAACATTTAAGAAATTAGGAATCAAAAAGATAGTTGCAACATGTGCAGGATGTTATCGGACACTTAAAATTGACTACCCAAAATGGATAGATGACTGGGATTTCGAAGTATTCCATGCAATTGAAGTTATTGATCAAGAGATTCAATCTGGAAACATAAAAATTAAAAACAAGATACCAGGGAAGATGACCTATCACGACCCCTGTCATTTAGGAAGGCATAACGATCTTTATGAAGCACCTCGAAGAGTTGCTGCGGCAATAGCAAAGGATGGATTGGTTGAGATGCGGAGAAATAGAGCAAATGCATTTTGTTGCGGGGCGGGGGGCGGAGTAAAATCAGGATTCCCGGATCTTGCATTAGAAGTAGCAGTTGAGCGAATTCATGAAGCTGAGGAAACAGAAGCTGAATGGTTAGTCAATTGTTGTCCCTTTTGTTTGGGAAATTTAGGCGACGCAGCAAAAGCAGCCAGTTCGAGTTTAAAAGTCGTCGATTTATTAGATCTTGTAAATAAAGCGATTTAAACTTCAATTTCAATATTTCATCCTTTGAATCTGAAGGTTACGCTTCAAATATAGCCGTTTTCTTTAAACCAATCTACTTGTTCTTTAATCGCAAGTCGAAGATTTGTCTTAGGCATTTTTAGTTCATTCCAAGCTTTTGAGCAATCAAATTGTCGATATCCCGCCGCTGCTACACTCTCCATAGGCGTTTCGGGATGACTATGCTTGAAGTTAACCGAGATGAATTCATCAAAAAACGCAAACATTTTTGCAAGAATAACGGGGAAACTAAAGCTTGGTGCTTTTTTACCCGTGACATCACCTGCCAGTCTCAAGAAGTCTTTAAATGCCATATTTTTATTACCGGCAATATAGCGTTCCCCAGGTTTACCATTTTCGATCGCCAATACATGTGCCATTGCAACATCTTTTACATGTACTATATTTAATCTCGTATCTACAAATCCTGGCATCTTATCGTTCATGAAGTCCCTAATTATTCTACCTGTTGGAGTTGGTTTTATGTCAAATGGACCTATTGGCACAGTGGGTAATATTGAACATGTTGGCAATCCCTTTTCATTCCATTTTCTAGCAAGAAGCTCCCCTAAATATTTCGATCGCTTATAATGACCTGGCAACTCAAATGGACGTGCGAATTTTGATTCATCAGCAATTTCATTACCATCAACACCTACTGCACTCTCGGAACTCGTGAACACTACCTTTTTGACCCCAATATTCTTTGCCGCTTTCATTAACCGATCGGTTGCCCAGACATTAACTTCATACATTTTGCGGATATCGTTCGGATCTGCCCAAAACCACATCGGCATCCAAAGATATATTGCACCATTATGGATAACATAATCGCAATCTTGCATAGCCATTCGGACAGAATCTATATCTCGTAAATCACCGTATTTAAACTCAATCGGCAATTCTTTAATCGTAGAAAGGTCAGACGTTTTCCTGACAAAGGCTACCACTTTATAATTCTTTTCCAAGGCTGCTCGTACAATATTTGAACCTATAAACCCGTTTGCACCAGTTATCATTACTCGCGCCAAAAATAATCACTTTTCCTAGTTTTATAC
>WJKO01000310.1 GCA_014729055.1 Promethearchaeota archaeon
CGGATATTATACTTGGAAGTCCATTTTGGGCACCAGGTACATTAGTTATCAAAGGGATTGAAGGATTCGTTGTCGGATGGGTTTTTCAAAGATTGAAAAAATCAGAAATCATAGAAAAATATTGGAAGCTGTTTACTATTATACTATCGTTATTATTAAGCGGTATTCTGATTATTGTTGGTATTTACATCATTGAATTGGATGTGATTTTTGTGATTGTCTTTGGTATGATTTTACTTTGCATTTCAACATTATTAGGATTAACAATCCAAAAGGATACAGGAATCAAACTTGCATCGATAATTCCGGGCGGTATTATATTAGTACTGGGGTATTTTCTTTATATTTCATTCATTTTGGATTCAATTCGACCGGGCTTTTATGCCGATTGGGCTGAGAATCCGTTATCTGCCGGGTTATGGGAATTACCATGGGACGTGATGCAATTTTTAATCAGTACAGTTATTGCTATTCCATTAATTGCTGCAATCGAACCGTTAGTAAAGAAATATTATAGATAGAATCTCTCTATCTATAATAGAGATTCTCTATTATATTCTCTATTTTTTTAAGGGATTTGAATAGATATTAAATATTTTAGCCCTCAAGAAGTCGAATAGATCTAAATCGATGTCAGTAAATTTCTCTGCGGCACGTGCAGCCAATTTATAAAGTTGTAATGCATGAGCCAGATCACCTTTCAATTCGTATTTTAAAGCTTCTTTACTGATTTCCTCGACATTCTTCTTCCATTGTTTTGTGACTTTATCCATATATACTGCTTTAGACTTCCAATCTACTTGTTGCCATAATTCTTCTTTAATCTCACTAGTATCTGCGAATAATTCTTCTTCATCGCTCTTCGGTTTTATCTTTTTAGAAGACTTAGAAGATTGTGAAACATCATAATCTTGATTTTTTGATTCCTCGGCATCGAAGAATTCACTTCTTTCGTCTTGACTCAACTCTCCAAGATCACGCAGACTTTTATCCTTTCGAATAAACTTTACCAATTGAAAAACACCAATGCCTACTGCGGCAGCACCAATTATGATAATAAAAGTTATCCATGATGGTAAGCCTGTACTCATTGAGACTGTTGTTGAAAAATCGCTCATGTTACCCGCCCGATCTACGGTAATCACTTTGTATTCGTATGTATTACCTTTCGCTACGTCTGTATCCAAGTATTGTGTCGCACTAATTTCAGTTGTTGCAATTTTTTCCCAATCTCTATTTCCTCTTTTTCGCCAGACTTGATAACTAGTCAGACTATCTGCATCATTTGGTGGCACCCAAGATATACTAATGTAGCTTCCAAACATACTGGTCGTCAAAGAGGTGGCAGGATTTGGTATAGTAAAATCCATATAAAATTCAAGAACTTGATAATAAAGCGAATTAAAATAATACACAGTAATATTATGGTAACCTTCTGTAAGATCAGTCAAAACTACTTGGAAATTCAAGCCCGTGTGCGGCATTATCATGAAGTCCTGTCCATCTAACTCGTACCATTTGTCACAGATTACTTCGCTTGTTACACTCAGTGTAATCTGTGATGTATTGTAATAATAATCTTGCTCATTTTCATCAGCTATGGCTGGAGATGTAAAAATAACATCAAATCCGTCAAATACGGAGAAACTCTGTTTGGTCGTTAGATATTCGTTTCCTTTAATGTCAGTTACGGAAATAATATACCAAATAACCGACTCATTTTCCCAATCGTAAGAGACTTCAGGAGTCAGTTCTATCTCGTATTCGGATCTTGAGCGCATAATTGCAATCGAAGGGGAGAGTGTACCATCATGTTTGTCTCCAGCAGTTCCAACATCATCATTATCAATACGATAGTATATCGTAATTGATTCAATTCCACTACTCGTTGGATAATCAGGGTCCCAAACCTCCACGGTGAATGTTTTTCCTCTATCATTTAACATATCTAACGTATTTTTACTGCCTTGATCAATATCGGGAGCAATATTATCAGAAATTGTAAAGTAATAAATAAGGGTAGTCTTTTTGTTGTTTTCATTATCAACGGCTTCAATAACAAAATATATTTTTTCACCATATATTCCCGTTATTTCTGACGTTAGAATTGTAATATTTTCATATCCTCCAGTTCCCGAGACCAGAATTGAGCGACTACCATCATGGTTTCCAGGTGTTGAAGAAACAGACGGGTTTTCTAACGCCCAATATAAAGTTGCTGAATTCATCAGAGAACTATCGGAAGGTTCTGTCACGGTGAAATTAATGTCTTTATCAAGTTGGTAGGAATTATCGTCAAACGAAACACTATCAACAACGATGTTTGGGGCTGTTATATCAATTACATCAAAATATCGCACGTTGCCAGCATCAAAAGTAGTATTTGAGTTGCCGCTTCGATCTGTGAGATTGCCCCAGTAATATACGCGCTCAGTATATGCAAAGAAGGATTCTGGAATTTCACATCTAAATGTTCCCGCGTATGGATCTAATGTTTCTGGACAACTTAATGCAGTACCATCCAAAGCATCGCTTGGTTCTGAACCGATTTTATAAAATACTTGCAAACTATCGGAACTGAGTTCAAATCCGCTTCCACCGAGTTCTTCTTCTATTTCAAAGTAAACATCAGCATCAACACTGTGGTCTATCTCTGAACCAGGGCTAATACTGGAGAATTTAATAGATGGTATAACATCATCATATACTTGGAAATTTCCCGTCATATTCTGGTAATTTCCACCAACATCAATCGCCGATGCAAGCCAATATAAATTATCACGTGCGCTTAAATGTATAGAATCAATATTAAACCTGTATGTATTACTGCCCAAATCCTCGCCTAAGATCTGTATTGAAGATTCCCAAGAGGTCAAAGGTGAGGTGCCATTATTGACATACATACTTATATTATCGAATCCCGAACTATAAGGCCCAGCGCCTCCGCCGACGTCGTCTGAAACAAATTCCAGATAGACTTTTTCATAGTAGTATGGATTTAACGAATAATTTTCTGCATTTAACGATAAACTAGGTGGTTCCAAGTCAATTACATCAAATGACTTTATTGTAGTTTGAAATGTATTAGATGCAAAATCTTGTCCATCTAATTGATAATAAAAAGTTGTATCGCCCCCGTAGTCTGATTCGGGAATTGTAAAATTGTAAGTATCTCCATTGACACTGTCGTATCCTATTGTTGTAGTGCCAGAGCTGAGGGTTGGGTCGGTTCCGTAAGTCAACTGAAGATTAGCGGTATCCAAACCGCTTGCATCTATGGGTTCCGATACATCAAACAATAAATAATTGTCTTCTAAATAATTTTGATCATCCTCATTTGATGGATATTCATATAAGTCTGGTGCATCATTATCATTTATCGAGATATAAGTCGGAGTCGTACTGACCGAATGTCCTGCATTATCAGTGACTTTAACAAAATAATGTAATTCATCCCAATAGGTTATTTCTTGGGGGATATTAAATATAAAGTTACCACTTAATGTTGGTAAACTAGTTGATGTGGGGATCGCATAATCTGATTCAGTTACTCCGGTTGAGTTTTTAACGTACATGGTCATCGAATTGATTTGAGAATCTCCCGTATACTGCTCTTCACAATAGATCGTATATTGTATATTATCATCATATTCAGGGCTTGTCGGGTCAAAGGAATCTGCCCCGAAACTTGGATCCGTATTATCATATGCATCAAAATTCGACGGTCCGTATGTATCGGAGTGGCTAGTCCACCCCGTTCCTTCGATATTAATACGATAATAAAATGTATCGTCCCAATCATAGTATTCTTCAGGAATTGTGAACGAATATGATGCCCATCTGAGACCATGGTCGTTAATCGTATCCGGGGGAAGTTCATCTTCGCTACCACTAAAGCTAGAACTCTCTGTTTGGTATTGTATCGTAGTATATGAATATGCAAAATTTGCTAGTTCGGAAAATACAAACAAATCTAATGGTTGATCATTTTGCTGGGGGACTGGTTCAGCAGTACCCTCTTCAAAAATATATTCCCAAGTTTGAAGCGTTGCGTAATTGATGTATCCATAGTCATTTCCTCCCCATGTTTTCTCTGCCTTTAAAATAATAGCGATTTTAAAATTTACGTTCTTTGTTCCATGTGTATCATCATCTAAAAACCATTGTTGCTCAAGGTCTCCACTGCTGCTTTCTCGAGTACATTCGGCAAGTCTTGTTGCATCATCCCAAGATGCCGTGGAAGTTGTTTTATATACGATCTCCAATTTATCACCTTGCAATGATTCTAAATCATTTTTGCTCCAACTTATATTAAAATAGCCCTCTAAAAATGGATCTGGATCGAGGACCAATTTCGGACAATCGTCTCGATCCCCTTTTGTATCTTCAGTCACGGTAAGAGTGCATAGACCCGAACCAAAATTTATTGTACCTCCAGATGAATCTGAGGTCCAAGGTGTTATTGTTTCATCACTAAATTGTTCATTCGAGATATATACGGTATTATATCGATAATATGTGGTCGAATCTGACGACGCTTCCATATTATGAATCGAGAAGTCATCGATTTGTTCAATAGCATAAGGATCCATATCTGAAATTGGTTTATTTTCACCCAAGATTGTTATGCTACTTATTATTATTATAAAAAATACAGAAATACATAAGACCGTCCACAAATAACGTTTTATCTTGAACTTCGGAGGATATAACATAAGGATAGCACCAGCTGATTTTATTTAACTAGCTTCAATAAGTATTCATATTTAGAAATAAAAAATATTTTCTAAGAAAAAAGAGAAAATAGAAATAATTCTATTCCAAATTTCTACGCATCATGGCTTACTTTTTTAACGGATTTGAATAGATAGTGAATATCTTATTTCTTAAGTAATCCAGTGTTTTTGAATCAATTAATTTATCCTTTTCTGCTGAACGGAGCGCAATTTTATATAATTTGAGTGCGTCAGCGATCCTTCCTTGTATTTCAAACTTTGCGCCTTGATTCACGAGTTTTTCCACATTTCTTTGCCAATATTTCTGAGTTTCTTTGGGTTTTTGCTGAATAAATTTAGATTTTGGTTCAACTTTTGACTTCCAATCGAGAGATTTCCACTCTTGTTTGGAAGAACCCGTTGCAAAGAGTTCATCTTCATAGTTTTCTAATTTTTTATGTCGAGCTCGTACTTTTTCCTCAGATAGATCATCCTCAACGATTTTATACATTTCTTCGTCTTCTTCTGAGATCTCTCCTAATTGGCGTATCGACTTCTTTTGTTTGGCCGAGCTAGCGACTTTAATAACGATAATAGTCCCTAATATTCCCGCTCCTATGATAATTAACCAAATATAGATGGGGATAGGAATGCTTACAGATAAGACTTGAGAAGCTTCGCTTATATTACCTGCTGCATCAACTACGATGATTTTATACTCATAAGTTTTACCCCCTTGTACTTGAACGTCTCTGTAAAACTTTGAACCAACACCCTCCGTATAAAGATTTACAAACTCATCGCTTCCTTGTTCCTTCCGCCATATTTGATATGACACTAAAATCCCTTCTTGTTCTTGTAATGTCCATTCAATTTCAACGTATCCTGCGTCCGTAAGTTCTACGCTCTGTAATAAGACGGGTTCTGGAGGTGTGAAATCAAGGAAAAATTCTCTGGTCTCATTATACATGTCATCGAAAAAGAATATCGTAACATTGTGCTTTCCATCCTCCCGCGGAAAAGTAATTGTATCCGAAAGACTTGTGCCATAGACTGGATCCATGC
>WJKO01000311.1 GCA_014729055.1 Promethearchaeota archaeon
ATTTAACACCTTTTATGTTTTATTTTATCGTAATACAAGAGATTTTGACGATTTAATGCGTATTGCGACAGCGGAAAACACCGCTGCGAGCGCTGAATTAATTGCTGCAAATACAATAAAGACATATAACATCGTTTCGGTATCAAATGTAATCAACCTGCATGCAAAAAAGAGCAGTATCATACTGACAACCATGCTAATCGTCTTGCTGATCTTTAACGCTTTCGGGTCAACAAGTTCGGCAATTATAATAGCCACCAAACTTGCAGCCAATAAACTTGCTCCAATTTGATGTTCCCAATCAATGATCGGTTTCATCATGGTGAGCGGGTCAGTGGTTATAATTCGGAAGTAAAGAATTACAGAAAATCCCAGGTTAAAAAACAGCTGTAAGATCACAATGATTTTTGAACCCGCAAATGCTAAGATCGATCCTAGGCCGATTATTGCAAGTGTTATATCTTGGGTCATCACCGCAAAATAAAGTAGCATTCCTCCGAATACGAAATTGAGCACATCATATACGCTAAACTTAACGCGTAAATCGTCGTTATTAAAATTTTTCATTATATTTCTCCTCCATGTTTTATAAACTCTTCTTTTCGAGCTTGCTTCATTTTATTTAGATTTTGAAAATACTGTGTTACAATTGGAAATTTTTGAGCTGTAAAAAATAGGATAATAGAAATTACGCATAATAGTAAGAGAATGATTACATATATCGAATAGGAAACATAATCAATTGCTGACAAAATGGTTCCTGAAAAACCAGAGGTAAGAAACAACCATTTAAAAGCTTCCCGCTTTTCCGAGGAAAACAGCAATTTTACCAGCGAAAATACAGCACCCCCGCATAATAAGGCGGCAATCTCAAACCCATAATTAAAGTCTGCAAACAACCCGCCGAATTGCATTTGTTCGCTTGTAACATAATAACCGACCACTCCCGCAGCCAAGCTGTAAAAGGAACCTTTTAATTTTCGGTTTAGTTTTACCTTCTCCTTTTCTAACTCCCGCGAATCTTCAGAACCGTTTGCTTGATATACCTCTGTCTGGCTTTTAACATACAGTGCTGATGCGGTGAAGATTGCGGCTGCTATCAGCAATAGTTTTAAGCTCGGGTCGGGATACGTATGGATAATTTCGATATCAAGATCTATATTCACATCAACATAAACCGTTTCGTTGACAAAATCTGGGTTTTCCACGGTGTTACCGGGTTCTAATACAATATTATAGGAGCGAGCGTAGATTTTTGCACCAGATATACCCATAATGCTTAACGTTAAGCTGCCCTTTGATCCAGAAGGAGCCGATATATTGGAACTGCATGCTTTGATTTCATAGGGATCAAAACTGGTCAGTGAAAAATGCGACGGCGAGGCAGCGAAGGGATCGACGGCAAATATATGCAAGAATACTTCTTGTTCCGTGTGATGAGAGTTCCAGAATTGCATACCGAGTTCATATTGCGAATCAGAAGTATTCCATACGACACTATAACTTTTTAATTCGACTTTTACCTTGTGATCGTCGTCGTCCGATGCGGATTCCACTATACCAAATACAAAATTACAGATGGAATACACCATGAAAATACCAATTAATATGATTATTGCCATTTTTACTTTCTTACTCATCTTTTTATACCTCCTCAAACATTAGGGATTTTTTTATCTTTAAGTCTTTAAAATAATCATTTCCGATGATTAGATCCCGATTTCCCGGGATATTTTTTAACACATAGAATTTTTGATCGAAACACTTGGGAGTTATTTCACTGACTACCGGCAAAATGATATATTCATATTTTTGGGTTTTACTTAAGTTCGCGGTCGTCACATGCATGCCCTCGGATCCTTGAATATATTTTACCTCATAATCCTTGTGAGTTTGCTGATATTGTGCTATATCTGCGATAATATTGTCTATAATTGACTTCTTAATAAACGAAATATCACTATGTGAGTCTAATCCAGCGGTCAAAGGATCCGTTATTTTTTCAGTAATGGGGATATCTACTACATTTCCAGAGTCCATCTGATATTGTTCGGTTTCAGGTGAATTTGCCGCGATCCAGAATTTTGATTCTAAAATCTCCCCCAACTCGCCTTCACGCTCTGCTATGGATACCGCAAATGACTCGCTAAATGTCTTGATTCCGTTTTGTTTTAACGGTATTGTTTTAAATAATCTCATTTTTCTCTCCCCTCATTAACCCCCAAATACCCCTAATATGACCGGCATAACGTAAATAAAATTATTCAATAAATGAAATAACATAGGGCAACTAATTCTGCCCGTTTTGATGAACATTAAATTGAGAAAAAACCGCCCCAACGCAAGGGGGATAAGAGTAAATAAGCTCTCATAAACAAAAATGTGGTAAAGTGCGAACAACCCGCAATTAAGAATACTATACACATATACTTGAAATTTATTTTTTGCGGTTGCAAAGGTAATCATCCCTAAAAACAAACTGAATGTCATTTCTTCGGCAACTGCATTCGTAATGACAAAAGAAATTGAAAAAAATTCGTCTGTGGACAAATTAAACCGAGAAAGGGGCATCAGAAAACTTGAAAGCAATACCGAAATCATCATTCCTATAAAATAAGGAATTGACTTTACCAGATCCGAACCTAATCCCCTGTTATCGATTTTGCTAATATACACTCTTAACGGTCGTGCAAAAAAAGCTGCAAAAGCAACACCTAAGATCGCACTTGTTAAAATGGATAGGGTCATCAGAAGGTATTTATCATTGCCGGGGTCGTTTGCAATACCCAGCATCATATCAAATGAGAGCGCAAATAACACAATGTATACTATAAATAATGTATCTATTTTGATTTGAAATCTTGTAGAAATATTTTGCTTCTCAATTTTCCTTCTTTTCAATTTTTCCCCTTGACCAGGTTGAACATATGCATTCGGCACGAATTGCTGATATGGCTGAGACGGCATGTTTGGGTTATAATTTCTATACATCGCGCTTTCTTCTCCAACATTGGGTTTTAATATGCAGTTATTTTATCAATAATTTCCATATTCTAGTTTTGCGGTAATTATATTATCTCAGATATCTATCTCAAAACTTTAATAATTTAACTATATAATTTTTTAAAAATTACATATATATAGTTTATGATCTTCTTAAAACAAAAACTATAAATTTATATTTAAAAAAAATGTAAATATGATTGTATAGATCTATAAAGTGTTTACATGATTATTATATCATAAAAAAGGAATGTCTTGTATGGTAAAAAGTAAAATTATGGTATCGACAGCTTTGCTGAGGGACTTCATAGTATTTGCCGACAAATATGGACGTTTTCCGAAGCTAGAACTCATTTTAAAAAGTTTTCCATGTTATGTAAATGAGCTATTTCTTGGTTCATGTGCAATGTTACCTGATTTCAAAACCGAGGTCAAAAAATTTTATACCGAAGTATGTTTGAAATTAAAACTCGCATTAAACTCAGAATTAGAAATCGATCCGAACGCGGCTTCGAAACAAGATATATATCGGCTGGATGCAGGCTATCTCCATTCAAACAAGTACTATTATCGCAATTATCCCCCATTGTTTAAAACCATCAGCGCGAAAAATGAAGTTGATATTCTCGGTGATATAAGACAGGTGATGTCTTATCGTTTGCTCGAGAAAATGCAATCCGTAGCGCAAAAAATTGTTCCCTTTTTTATTGACTTATTGTTAATGATTATTCGATCTCCACCCCATTCAAAAGAAGCTAAATGGATAGTAATTGCTCCAGCATGGACCCATAAATATTACAAAAAGGCGGAAGCATATCTAAAAAAACACATTCAGTATGATGAATTCGATACGGCACTAAACTATGTAATGCAAACACCCGCCGAATTTTGCCTTAAACATTCCGAGGATATTACTATATTCAGAGATTCGCCCAGGGATCCGGATATATACCACAACCTTAATTTGTATGCTCCTAACGAAGACAACGGAGGGATCAACCCCAAACCCGAGCGAATCCGTGAAAAAATATATTTACAAAATTTATCGGTTAAGCGATGGGAAGAACTTGCATATACATTTCCTGTGGAGCTTATCCTAAAACACATCATCTTGGATCAGCAAAAATTGAAAAAAGAGTTTAGGGATCCAAGGGCACTTCATGAAAAAAATAGGAAAAAACCTCCTCTTATCTTTGTGCTTACGCCAAACATTACACGTTCGCTGTTTGAATATTACTTTCTCAGCAGGCATAAATTTCCGCCGATCATAAAGCAACTATGTGCGAATAATTACGTTAAGTTGGCCGTATTTAAAGAATATATTAACCCGATCTTGCCTGGCGACTTGCTTGCGGATCTTGCAACTTTTCTCGATTTATTATATTTACCTTCCATAAACAGCACCAATTCTATTAAAGAATCCAATTCAGATGAAACAATCTTACAAAAAGGACTTGATGAAACAAAGGACAGATATCAAGCACTTATTAAATTGTTTAACGGGCTGTCAAAAGAAAAGCAAAAGGAATTCGGCGTGCCCGTCGGAATTCTCGGTTCTCACCAAGATCATACCCATTGCGGGTCTTGCTTCACGCCTAAAAGGGCAATTCAATATATTTTTGACGCGTTTAAACTCGACTTTCGGTCACAAATGCAGAGTGAACAAGCAATATATGCATTTGGTAAACCACCGAGCACGTTAAGCGATAATGCAACATTTTATATACATTCTGAGGATCGAGCGCATAAATATTCCTCTGTAAATTCTGTTAAAAAAGTATATCGGGCATTAAATATCGATCACCCGCATATTCTCTGGAGCGCAATATTTAACAACGCTTTAAGCAATATAGAAGGTGAATATACGGAAAAAACGGTCACCGATGCTCCAGATGTGGTAGTTGATGCATTATCGGAATGCATTAATTCGGAAACAAAAAAGATTGAACAAGACCGCGTGAAAAATCGTGCAGCACAGAAGATGAAAAATACGGGTAAGAAGATTATAGATTATTTTAAAGAACCATTTGACCC
>WJKO01000312.1 GCA_014729055.1 Promethearchaeota archaeon
AGGAAAAGCAGGTTCTTGAAATGTAATAATGAGAATTGTAAAGGATTTCTGCCTTTACCTAAAACGGGTTACCCAAGACTCTTAAAGCATACTTGTAACATCTGTGGGTTCAATATAGTAAAAATAAGCCGTAAAGATAGAAAAACTGGGAAAAGTTTTCAATATCATTGTTGTCCAGTTTGTTTTAAAGAATTTTTAGAAACGAAAGCAGAACGAGGATTATGTTATAAATGTAAAGATTATAAAGTTGTCAACGGGCGTTGTGTTCCAAAGAAGCAAAAGAAAAAGAAATAGCTTTTTCTATTTGACTACTTTATTTAAAATAGATTCTAATGTGCGCGCCATAATATATTGCTGAATTTGTCTCGTGCCGCCGACAATTTCTTGAACTCTGCTACTTCCAAGAATATCGTAGATCATTAAATTATCGCATACGCCTGCTCCACCCATTAAATTCATACATTCATAAACCGTATTAACATTCGCCTGTGCACAATGATATTTCAGTTGAGATGCAGAAGTTACAAAGTCGCGTTGCATTTGAGGTGGAATGTCACCATTGAATTTGGCATGAGTCTTATCGTAACTGCGGCACACGTCCAATATGGATCGTGTAAGATTTACCGTTCTTGCCCATAAGTCCACTAAGGTAAAGCCAACACCTTGATGCCGAATAATCTTCTTTCCCATTTGTTCTCGCATATTTGAGTAAATTGCGGCATGTGTTAGTGCATTCCAAGATTGAACAATATTACACATGGCTATTCCGACCCTTTCCAACACTAATCCTTCAAACATATGTGTTCTTCCCTGACCAATATCCCCCATAATATATCGCTTTGGAACTAAATGATTCGTGAATGTTTCTTTTCCTAAATGAACTCTTGGTGCTGCGGGAATATATACACGTTCTATTTTTACATTATCCGAAGGAAATTCTACTAATGATTGTGTCATCAATTTTGAATTATTTTGTTCCGCTGTTGCGTAAACAATTGCATATTTTGACTTCGGGGCATTTGTATTGAACGCTTTTACTCCATTAATAATAAATCCATCATCTGTTTTTTTACTTACAGTTAACTGGTGTGTTGCGTCTGAACCTCGCTCTGGTTCTGTTATACAAACACAACCAACTGCTTCACCATTAGCCAACTCCTTCAGCGCTTTAACTCTGACATCTACATTATCATGATGCTCGTGTAGAGGATTTAGACATAGAACGGAAGCATCAATGCTCCAACTAAATTGAGTATCAAAAAATTCGATACCAAAATGTCGTACTAAATCTGCTGTGAGACCATAAGGTGATTGATCCATATCAAATTCTTCAAAAGAATGCACTCTACAAATATAACCTTTACGTCCAAAATCGGGATACCATTCATAGAGATCTTCTGTGTGGTTAACCTTTTTTTCATATTCTAAGCAAAATTCCTCTATTTCCCTAAGAAACTCCATTTCTTCAGAATTTAGTATACTTGCAAGATTTATATTAAGAAATTTATACCTTGATTCCAGATTCAAATTGCTTAATACGTCATTATTTAGTACTTGAGTTTCAAACTTCCTTTCAAATTGATCTTTATTCTTTTCATCCATTAAAATCCACTCTGTGATCTATTGTAAAAAACTATTTTTTAGATAAATATATGAATCGGTGTTTTCTTAATAATTTTGATTTTTATGGAAATGTATAAACATGTTTCACCCGGAATTGTGCTGATCGGGCGTTATGGGTTATTAGACACAGGAGTCTGGCTGTTTCATCATAATCAAGAATGCGCAATCTTAGAAATGCCAGATATAAATCCTAAAAACAACTCACATCCTAAAGCATGGGAAAGCGTTACATATTATATTAAAGAAAAAAAGTTAAACCCTAAATTTATAACTGTAACTCACGCGCATCGAGATCACATTGATAGTTTTCAAAGATTTCATAAAGCATTTCAGCGAATTCCAATATTACTGCATGAGACTTTCTTCAAACGAGGATCCTATTTCCGAATTAAAAAAGTGAGTAATGTCATTCAATCAAACGATTTAAAAGATTTGATCCGCAAAAAGCGAGAGCCCTCATTAATATATCAAAAAGTACCAATCTATTGCTGGAGAGGGCGAATATTCAAAACAGATATTGGAGGAGAAGTGTTGTTCTTAGTACATGTACCAAAACACAGTCTTAGTGATACAATGTTAATTTTTAGGGGCACGATGATCACAGGTGATTGGTGGCTTGGTCCAGGGGATCCAAACAAGAATCATATTCCAATTAGAACTATAAATGATTCTATATCATTTCTACAGAACTTTGTCAATGAGAGAAATTATAGAATTAGAAACTTGTTCTCTGTCCACGCTAATGAATTTCGCAGAGAATTATCCCAACAAAACTACCAGGAACTACTCGAATCTACAAGAAGATTGGCATAAAGGTATTTTATATTAAAAAGAAAACTCTATGTGGTTTATTTCCTATATAAACAATTGATACCGCGTATTAATCTCATCTATTTTTAGTTCCTCAAAAATTATAGAATCAATTATTTTTTTGAATGTCCTGACAATTTTCCTCACATTTCCTTTATATTTCATATATACGTCTTCAATTATCTCATAACTTAACGGATAGAAAAGATCGGCTCCGTATTTATATTTCAGTTCTTCAAAATTTGATCGATCCTTTATCTCAAATTCAATTGAGGGATGTGTGACATTATATTTCTGACAGAAGTTCTTCATTCGAATAAGATATATGGAGATCGTATCTCTCAACGTAAAAGGCTTTAAAACTATCGGATCGAGTATTTTGCCACTATCTATACGCTCTCTAAACCAATTTAAAATAGGATCCGCATTCTGATTGTCCATAACAACTACGAGTTTAAAATTGTCTATCCGCTTTAATTTATCTAAAATGATCCCTTCCAATGTATCAAATTCTTCTGTCTTAGCTTGAGAGCCCTTGTATTCGTCTTTCCCTGAACCCAGATCTTTTGCCCAATTCACGTCCTCGTCGTCAAAATAGTTTGATAGAGTCTTATACTCTTGAATAGCTTCATCAAAATCGTCAAAAAGTAAAATAATGCCTTGTTTATAATGATCTATCAATAATTTCAACATAATTTTCGATATATCGTTGGTCGAGAGATCATTATTAACGCTGATCATAAATAATTCATCTAAATCTAACTGCTGTCCCAATAACCACCTTTCAGTAATATCATAGGTGTCCCGCTTAATAAAATGTTGAATTAGAACCATTATGCATTGTTGTAAAGCAGAGGTATTCGTAAATGACTTATTTAACTGTTCGTATGCATTCAAAGTGACCTTCGTAATATTCTGTGTCCGAAAAAAACCATATAGTCGCTCCCCAGCACCAAACTTTTCTCCAAACTCTTGAGTAAAATCTCTCAATCGGTCTGCTCCGAATTCCTCGATTAAATCAGAATAAATATTATAATCAAATTTACCTTTAGACCGCGGTAAATCAATAAACGATGCAAATTGTTCGATATTAAAACTGTTTTTTATTTGCCAGAGAAAATGTGTTTTACCAGAACCAACGTCCCCTATTACAGGGACAAGCAATGAGCCTTGATGTTGTTTAAGATCTTTACTTAATTTATTTAGATACTCCTTCCTTGATTCAACACCTATTTCCCATTCTACTAACTCACTCTTGGAAACAAACCGGTCGAATGGAGGTAACTGAACTGAAAGTATGTCCATAAACTTCTTTTTTGCATCTGCATCGAATTCATGGATTGATGTCATTTAAACATCTCAACCCCAAGAACTATGATATATTTAATATATTTCACGTTTAAACGACGGATCGGTTCGTAAGAAAACTCAACTAATTCTTGAATTGAAGTGTCATATGCCTTTCTTGAAACTAAAAAAGCATCATAAAAAATAGGATGCTCCAAATTATCGATTACTAATCGGTCTCCAACTATCATAGAGTTATTATACAAAAGAGCAATTGGGTGATTCAAAATCTCGCCTTTAACAAAATTAAAATGATTGATAATTCGTTCGCCTGCAATGTTTTTAAACAACAAATGAGTATTCAAGAGTGAAATCATAAACGGAAAACTTGCATTAAAACGCTCTTGTTCAAACGTTTTAACTATTTGATCATCAATTTTAACAGAATATAGGATATCCTTTGGTGGTATTGTGAATTTCCCATCAAAAGATGTCGCAGCATCTCCATTAATGCCGACTTTTAAACCTTTAATGAGAATCCTATCCTTATCTAACTCTATGTTATCAGAGAATATTATTGAATGACCATTATCTTTTAGGTTGGTTAAGATCGACCCTTTATAAGTACCTTCTCTCAAGATATCATATTTGGATTCAAATAGAATATTCTCCGACAAATCTCTTGGTTGTGGACCGAGCATTCTTAATATTGTACAGAAAATACTGTCTTAAATCTTTTTGCATAGGTTCATTTTGATTTTTGTTAAGGTACTGTGTTGTTTTATTTCGGTAAAAACTATAATTTTTATGGTCATCCAATATGCTTTTTTAGAATACCAACGATATCAATAGTATGAATCGAATTCCACATTTTACCAGCAAATTCTTCAAAAATATAGATTCAAAATGGATTTGTATTTTTACCTTGTTTGTTATCAATGTGTTGTTATATGAGAACTCAGAACCCTTATCGAATTATTATGATTCATCCCCGTATTATCTCTTCATAATAATAGTGCCTAGCCTCTTTTTAGTACCAATCACGGCATTGTTAATAAAAAAACTCGATCCAAGAGTATTATTCAAAATGTTCCTTCTAATTGAAACAATCTTGATAATCACTTATGGAATTACTGCTATGATGTTCCAGACATATAATGGAGATAATCTAATATACATCACGGGCTATATGATGATTTATCATAAGATATTATTTTGGAGTATGCTCGCGCTAATGTTACCACTCTTATATTTAGCCACATATACCCAAATTACTCTATTCAAACAAGAAAAAACTAAGTTTAACGTGGTATTGAACCAGCAATTCAATAATTTCTTATCAAGTATATTCATTTCATTTATCTTGTTGGTTATTGCACGCTATTGGAGCTATGGAATAAGCCATATTCTTGTGGGTACTTTATTATTATTCGCTCTTATTGAGGATCCGCTAATAAAATGGAATATGTCGGAAACCACTGGTGAGAAAAAGCATATATCAACAACAAGTGAGCCAAATACGCAGGATTCAAAGGAAGCTCATTTGAATGTGAAGTCTGATAATTCCGATATTTATAATTCAGTAACATCATCGAGAGCGAAAAACGGGATTATTATATTTATTTTGTTCATCTTCGTTGCGACGATCGCCTATCTATGGCCAACGGATTACATTTTTTTGTGGCAATCTGACGAAGGACCACAACTAATGTATTTTATACGCGATAGTCATCAAACAATTGATTTTACCATAAAAGGATTACTAGTTTTTATAACGGTGGGCAGTGTTCTTAAAATAACTGATATTATTGATATTCTAATCAATAAACTATCGCGGATAAAAAATAGAGAATTTTTATTGGGAATCAGTGCTATTATCCTGGCGTTTTTCCTATGGACATTTATGATGTTAGGTTTCTCTCCTTTCCCAATTCGTTTTTCTCTCTTGATTACACCGTGGATAATGCTGCTCATGCAATGTTGGATAATACTAATTTTACTAAAGCGAAATGTTGAATCTCCAGGGTTATTGAGTGCAATTCTTTTTATATCTTCATTGGCAATATGGGGCATGATTGCTTTGGGAATAGAAGCAGACTCTGATTTTTCACCAATACTTTGGATTTCAATGATAATTGGGACGGGTTTCCTAATCTTCTTCTTGTATTTCTTTGTAGAACCAAGATTGATTCTTGCTTCTAAGAAAAATGAGACAGAAGTTAGGATTTCAAAAAAAGAATCTGATTCAAGTGTAAGAAAATCTAAAATCAACATAATTATGGACCAAATAAATAATTTTGTTATAAAAAGAAGACATATAGACACCCAAGTGCGAGTATCGCTGTTAGTCCTTTTAATCCTGACACCAGTGTTATCCATTTTAGTACCTACACATTCATCCTCGAATTTTCAAATTTTGGCAAATGTAGATAATAATTGCATATTCTATTTAGCAGACCCAATGACCCGTGTTGATCAAAATTATAAACCAAACTTCGGTTTAAAGAGCTATAATAATCCAAACAATACGATAGAAATTGTTGCCGCTAAAAATGAATTCGAGTCTATCCAAATAGTTATGTTACCGATAAGACAGTCTTGGTTCGCATTATATGACATTTATTTTGATGGTTTTGCACATAGTTCCGACCCTAATTCAGTAGTTATTGATCCCACAGGTAAAAACTTTACTTCTTACAGATTAGACTATGTAAAACCGCTAAATAATCTTGTACCTGATATTCTATATAATTATAGTTCCACTACAATATCAGACGGTAAAAATCATCCATTTTGGTTCACATTCTATATTCCTGAAGACATAAACAGCGGCTCTTATAATGGAACTCTTCATTTTGAAGTGGTGGATCGAAAAACACAAGATACAGCTTTTTACAGGAGCCAAATCATACAATTTAATATCAAATTAAAAGTACTAAATTTTAAAATACCTACGAAACCTTCTCTTAAAAGTAATTTCGGATTTAGTAGCGATTATCCGCACCAAGATATCGTAATGGATTGGTATCAAGACCACCGAATGATGCATTGGAGCTTTTTCTCATTGCCAAGATGTACTCTAAATGCGGATGGAACAATTAATACTATTGATTTTACATCTATGAATGATCGAATACAAGAAATTTACGAATATGGCACATACACCTTAGGTTTTCACTTTGCAAAAAGTAGCATCCTTCCAGTAACGCCATTCCAAGTAGACGGTACATGGTATAACCACACAAATTATACCACCTGTGCACCCAAATCTACATATGATGTAACCTATACGGAATATTTTAGCCAGTTAGAATCTTATCTACAAGATGATGCTCAAACTTATCTAGATGACTTTGGAAACAATATTAGTTGGTTTTCTGATGTATATCTCAATGGTGAGGACGAAATTGAAGCAAGAGAAGCAGAGAAAAGGAACAAATATATCGAAGAATATAGATGGTTGAGGGAGGATATTGGTATATCAATTCCAATCATGCAGACGGTAATGCATCCGAAAGGTGACATCAAGGAACAAATAGTAAATAATGTCGATATATTATGTTGGCATACAGTTGGGTTTGAAATGGATTTTATAACTGAAGCAAAATCTCAAAATAAAGAGATTTGGATATACACAACAAGAGGACCCAGGTTTCCAGTCCCAACAGTCGCTACCTCTGCAATGGCGACTCAACTCAGAGCACTGCCTTGGCAGTGTTTTGTCTTCAATTACACTCATTATCTAATATGGGACGTCGCGACACCTTATGATGGTATGAATGGGTATGCTTATCAAGGTTGGAATGGAGGATCTTTATTATATCGAGTGCCAAATGGCTTTGCATTATCAACTCGGATGGAGCTTGTCCGTGAAGGATTTGAAGACTACGAGTATTTCAAGCTCTTAAAATTGAGTGTACAACATCTAAAAGATACAGATCCGACCAATATCTCAATAAATATTGGAGAAGACCTTTTAAATCAAGTCAACAAACTATTTGGTCCAGGCTACGATGCTGAAATGGATTATCGCAAGGTGTATAATTATAGATATGAAATAGGTACGCTATTAGAAAGAATTTGCATTTTGTAATCGATGCATAATGGTAGATAGTAAAAAATTTCTTTACAACAATCTTTTCGCTCTCTTCTTTTTTTACAAATTCAATTGTATTTTTTATAAATTGAAAAAAGTAAGATCTATGCAATTGTTTTTTATACACCATCTTAAATAGAGATCTATACGTCCAATAATCGATTTAAAGACGGGGGCTTAAACATAACCAAAGAAGAGATAACTCTTGAATTGATAATTAAAGAGATAGAAAATAATGCTGTGCTCAAACAAAAATTAAGCCGAATTCTTGATTATATAAAAAATTTAACAAGTATTGAAGCAATAGGCATACGTCTCCGCTTTAAAGAAGATTATCCGTTCTTTATATATGATGGATTCAGTAAATCATTCGCTAAAAAAGCAAGTAACCTTTGCTCAGAAACAGAAGATTTCCCAGAAAAATGTATGTGCGGTAATATTCTGAAAGGAGAAATAGACTCAAATCGGAGTTTCTTCACGAAAAATGGCGCTTTTTTTATTAATTGCTCAAGTAAATTTATGAAGTTGACAAAATACTCCACAGAAAAGCAATTTTGTGATTTCAATGGCTACGAATCAGTCGCTTTAATCCCCATTCGAATTTCAAAAGAAATTGTAGGTTTAATACAACTACACGATAACCGAAAGAATAGATTCAGTAGGAATCTAGTTCGATTTTTGGAAATCATTGCTTTAGTTATTGGATTGGATTTATTGAAATACTCTCCTTTTAAAAACTTAATAGAAAATCAAAATACGGACAATGATAAAGAGGTTATTATTTCAATTTGCAGCTATTGTAAGAGAATACAAATTGTAAAGAATGAATGGATTTCCTTGGAAAATTGTCTCAATATAATAGATCATATATATACCGACGAGTTTAAGTTTACCCACGGTGTATGCCCGGATTGTTATGACGAACAACTCTCCCAGTTCTAACTTTACAACCAATTTAGAACATCTTTAGTTAACTTGAGATATCCTCCATTAAGAAACGTATAATCAACTAAATCGCTTAAAATATGATATATCGGCTCACTTCGTGTATTTTCTTCGGCTTGTTTAATGAAATCTAAAAGATCTCCATGTTTTTTAGGAAAATTCTTTTTCCCATTTTTTATTTTATCTGAATTAGGGGGACTTTTTTTAAACATTTCAGAATTACCAGCTACAATAAGTTTAGTTTTCGCCCGAGTAATACTAACATTCAATCTTCTAATTTCATTATGTAATTCACTCAACACATGATCTATATTGGAGTCTACGAGACTAATTATAATGATCTCTGATTCTCGACCTTGAAACTTATCGACGGTATCAATACTTAGGTGTTCTAATAATAGATTCATTATATCTTGAGACATGGCGAGATTCTTGAATATTGCATTGTGAATAGCTCGAACTTGAGCCCTATAAGGAGTAATTACCCCAATATTCTCAATAATTCGTTTGAATTGGCTTAAATAGTCAGCTTGTTCTTTAGATATAGCATTATTGATTACCGCAAAATATTCTATAAGAATTCTTGCAATTATTTTTGCTTCTTTCTCGTTAAACTTCGAATGCATGCCTTCAAATCTTTCATCTTCATTGGAATCAAAGGCATCTATGGTTCTGGTGTCGAGGAAAATCATCGGCTTTTCAGGATCAAAACAAATTGTCTCGAGATCTCCAAAGAATCTCTTACACGTTGAATAAAATGGTATCTCAATCTCATCAAAAAAATCAACAAGTGTACGTTGACCAACATCTATTTCTTCAGTTTTTCCCGGTACAATCTTGTGATCATACCACCATTTGGATGAAAAATCAGAAATAATTCTATTCATTCTATACTGATGTTTCAATGAAAAATAGCGACTTGTACCTTGGTAGATCCGCTTTAGGCGTTGAAATATTGAAGTGCTAAGTGTATCTTCTTTGTTCAATTTGATCTTCTTAAGAATAGAATAAAACTTTTTACGGCGTTCTTTATTAGTTAATTGATTGGCAGCAAGTATATCGTTCTTTTGTTTAAAATCCCTTAAATACGCTTTATCTACAAAAAATGAATCATCAAACTCAATATCTTCCATTTCTTGGGAGATAGGAGGTAATTGTTGATCATCACCAATCAATAATATGTTTTCTCCTTTAGTTATCGGGATTAAAGCAGCTGGTTCAATAACTTGACCTGCCTCGTCAATCAAGATATATGAAAATTCCACATTTTTTAATACTTGGTTGTTCGCACCTAAACAAGTAGCCGCAATAACATCCGCTTCATCAATGCATTTTTGGGCTTGCATCGGAGATATAACGGTTTCTAGATTTCCATCGGTTAATCCTATTGTTTTCTGAGCTTTTACTTGAAGCGAATATTTCAGAGCATTGGGCGATATGGAATATAAAGAGCCAATTCTAACAATATTAATATCAGGGTGCATGTTTCCCAGCTTCTCTATGATGTTATCTACTGCGCGGTTTGTATACGCACATATTAGGATTTTCTTATGCATGACCGAAATATCAAAATCAAAATTGACTAATGTTGGATCCTTCGTTTTATCCTCTTTATCATATCTAAGGGGATTTATCCCAATCTCATTGTTTGGATACCCATATTTCTCTGATTCATCTATTTTACTATGAATTTGATACACAATTTCTGCAATGACCGTCGTTTTACCAGTGCCTGGAGGACCATGAATTAATTGTAATCCCTCCATCTCCAAAACGTGTAATATTGCGTCAATTTGATCTTGGTTATATTTTAAGTCGAGAAGTTCTTGTTTGACCAATTTTATCACCGATTTTAAACCAAGATCGTCTTGTGTATCAGGTTCAAAATCATTATTAGCTTCTTTTTCAGATCCTTTATCAATTCTTTCCCTTTGTGACATTTCGGGGATATTTAATAGACGATTTCTTAATTTTAGAAATTGTTCTTTCCCCGATTTATAAGGAAGTCTTAAAAACTTATCCAATGCTGATCGTTCCAAGTTTAAGTTGATATTTGAACTTGCCATATCAATACGAAATAACGTGCCAGAAGGATATTCCTGGATCTCTTGGCTAAACTCATTCTTTAGAACAATTCTGACTTCATTCCCATTTATTGATTTAAGTGTTGCAGGATATGATTCTACGGTCAGCGGTTTATAGTCTTGAGGAGTTAAAAGAATATAATCTCCTTTATTCAATCTTGTATTACTTATATTAGATACATTCTTGGCATCCTTCATGTTAGGATCCTTAGTTAGCAAGATGAACGTACGTTCAATCTTGATGATTGTGGTCTCAGCATCGGTACGGGTCTCAATGTCCCTAATAATTAAATTACTGACACAATTACCCAAATTTTCTCTTTCTTCAGCATTTAGGTTGATTTCCGAACGTAGTGATAAGTTGGCTAAATATTCCCCCTCTAAAAACTGAAAAAACCAATCATAATAAGCGTTAAACCTTTGAAATCTCTGAAATCTTTCTTCATCTTTTAAAATAGTTAAATACTTGCATTGTTCACAAGAAGAACAATGTTCCGTCAAAAAGGAACGTAGACAATAAAAAGAGCAAATATCTTTACTCCAACACTTCGAACAATGTAGAAATGGACCTAATTCTGGCCGTTTGCCAACATTTATTGTCCAAATATCGTTTCTCATTGAAATGATTTTATAGAATATATCTTCTTCGTAATCTATGATTTGAAATCGTTCAATTAATTGATTACGAGGATATTCTAATATTAATTCCTCTAATTCTTCTGTAAAATATTCTCTTAGTATTATGGAATATGAAATTAACTGGTGTTTCGCCGTACTTGTGTTGGAAGAAGAACTTTTACCAGTTTTTGTCTCTATGATCGTGAACAACTTTTTACTCTTGTTCCAAATTAACCGATCTATCCTTCCTTGCAGTCCAAAGTCTTTCGATCGTATCATCTTTTCATTTTGAAACGCGTATTCATCTTCTGTAGCAGTTAATCGGTCAATTTCATATTTTACAAATTGCAATTCTTCTTGATATGTCGTATTCATAAACGCATTAAAAGCCATATTCTCATCAACACCAATTGCACATAATAGACGCCAGTTATTATAGATGGCTTTTTTAAACGCTCTTTTCACGATATTCCCTAACTTTTCATCTTCAGGATTCATCTCGAGAAGACTTGCATCTGAGAAAACTATACTAAGATAATCATGAAGCAAAACACCATAAAGTAGGTTAACATTCAGGTCGCTTTCTACTCGAATGTAATTTCGCAAATACGTCTGCATGGGACACCAACTATGAGAAGATAAAATACTACTGTTTATCAAGAAGTTTTTATCAAAAACTGTCTGATATATTTCAAAACTTAGATTTCCTCCCAGATCTACCATTTTACCTTTGATTACCGTAATTTTAAAGGGCAGCCGTGATAAAACAACAGGTTCAGACACTATTTTCGCGAATTTCTTATACAAAAATCCGATAATTTTATTACCAAAATCATCCTCAATTGTGCAGATAGAATGCTCATTTTCCTCATCATAACTGATAAACTCCACCAAATTACACACAAATGGCTTTTCCAGATGTGGGGGGTTATCTACTAAATCACTGAAGGCATTAACCATAATTTTCCCATTTTAATTTGAATTATAGTTTCGGAGTTCATTAATCAGAAATTACAATTCTAACTTCTTAATACTCCTACTTTATATTCTTGTTTGGTATAGCTTTATGTTTGAAAAATAAAAGACTTTAGTATAATGACCAGATAAGGTAGGTGATTGAATTCTCTATGAATTAGGAAATTCCTCTTTGAGACCTTCCTCAAATTTCTTTATGATCTTCTTTAATTTTCTCTGTTTCGCAAAATCGGTCTCATCTCGGACTTTAACGCGAAGATCTTGAATGACCCGTAAAACATACTCTCGATCATCTACTTTTTTTAACATATAATCACGTTCCATAAATATTCTTAATTTTGGTATTAGTTTTCATATATTTGATATAATCCATATTTTAGATATATTTGATAAAAATAACAAAATTGATAGAATTCACTTTTTCTCTTCATCTAACTTTTTAAAATTCTCCTTTTTTCTAATTTTATTCATATTTTATCACAAGAATATTTTTATTACGCGATTCAAAAAAAGTCATACTCAACTTACAGACTACTATACAAATCATGTCGGAGTTCTCATTCAGATGATTAAGGATAAAAATAAATGCAAATTAGTCATGGTCATTCAATATAGTTCTTCGGTTGTTGTTTTCGAAGGAATTCGACAATTTCAAACGAAACATAACGCGTTTTTTTCAGATATTAAAGTTTTCTATGTGGAAGATATTGAAAGTGAAAAAATGTCCAGTGAAAACCTAAGAACTGAACTCATGTCTGCGGATCTTGTAATGATCGATGTCAGATCGAATAGAATAACCGCAAAAACACTGATTAAAACTCTTAAAGATCAACCCGAGACTAACGCGGTGGTGTTAATGGGAACTGGAATGGAAATTCAAGGATTAACAAGATTGGGTGACTTCAATCTCGGAGACGTTATGAATAAATTTGCCAAAAAGGATGAAACAGAGGATTCAAACACACCTAAATCTGAAATTAAGGACGATATAGAAGTATTCCACGAACAAGCCATTGATAATTCATTCAAATTGAAAATAGTGTATACACTAAGGAAAATAATGAAAATATTTGGTAGCGTATTGCCATTTGGCTCAATAAGAAAGATCAAACAAGTATTTCAGTTAATGGAATGGTGGGAATCTGGAAAAACGGAAAATTTCATCTGTATTCTTGAATTTGTCACCAGAAAATATATGGGTTTAGAAATCGAGCGAAGAAAACGACAGAAACCTCTTGAATTCTATAAAGCAGCATTTTGGAGTCCAGAAAAAGGTGATGTACAGATGGATATCACAAAATATGTTAGAAAATATCCAATTAACAAGCAAAAACCCACATTACTTATTATTATGTATGGTAGTTTTCATTTCAACCACAGTGCCGTAGCGGTAAAGAAAATATATGAGATGTATTCTAAGTCATGGAATATCATCACATTTTACACAGATGGTGTGTTCACCACAAAATATTTATACGAATACATGGATACAGACGATCCACCGTTTGATGCGGTGTTATCTTTATTATGGTTTCCCTTTAATGGAGGTCCTGGGGGCGGTGATCTAAATCTAACACATAGCATCCTAAAAAAATGGAATAAACCTGTATTTCTGGGTATCGGTTTATACAATCAAAAATATCAAGATTTCCTAAAGCGGAAAGAGGGATTAACCCCAATACAAATTCTTGCATCAGTCATATTTCCAGAAATGGACGGATTGATCGACGGAGTGCCTGTTTTATGTAGCAAATCTGAGAGCATTACTCTTTCGAACCAAAAATTTGAGTTGGTTATGCCTTATGCGTTTGAAGATAATATTGAATTCTTAATGAAGAGAATATCCGCTCGTATTAACTTAGTCAAAAAACCTAATAAAGATAAAAAAGTCGCCATAATGATGTTAAACTACCCGCCTGGGGAAGCCAATATTGGTAGTGCAGCCTATTTCGATGGAATTATGTCTGCGATAAACTTGATAAAACAATTTAAAGACCGAGATTATGATGTGGAGATCCCAGCTGGGGCAAACTTAGATAAGCCCCAAGAGTTTAAAGATTGGTTGATTCATAATGGAGTTGTGAACACCCCTAGATTCAATGCATTAAATAACATCGTTAATTCAATACAATCTAAGAACGACACATTGAGAATAACCGCTTTAGATACTAAAAAGTTTAAGGATTGGTTTGAAACAAAGTTGAGCAAACCGCTGCAGAAAAAGGTGGTAAAAGCTTGGGGACAACTACCGGGCGATATTCAAACGATCGATAACACAATATATTTACCAATTATTTCATTCGGAAATATCTATTTAAGCGTCCAACCATCACGAGGAGATGTTGAAGACCTCGAACGTGCATATCACGATGAAACATTACCGCCCCATTATCAATATCTCGCGTTTTACTATTATTTAACCGAAGAACTTAATATCGATGCCATGATTCATCTTGGAACACATGGTACCTTAGAATTCTTGCCCGGAAAAGAGGTAGGTTTACACCAAAATTATGGCTATAATTATTCAATGGTAGATAATATCCCTCATTTCTACATATATCAAATATCAAATACCTCAGAAGGTATGATTGCAAAGAGAAGATCACTGGGAACCCTCATAACTTATCAATTACCTGAATTCATAGAAAGTAACCTTAATAACGAGTTTTTAGAAATAGAGGAGAAAATACACCTTTTAGAAGAAGCAAAATCCATGGAAAATCCTACAGTCGATAGTCTTGAACAAGAATTGTTGGATTTAGCAAAACGAAGGGGTATTGAAGCACAAAATGCAGACGAGGTGGCACACGAAATAATGAAAGCCAAGACAATTTTGATTCCCAGCGGACTACATATCTTTGGTAATGCATATACGCACAAGGGCGC
>WJKO01000032.1 GCA_014729055.1 Promethearchaeota archaeon
CTGATTTTCCTATAAATTTACCGCGTGAAATGAGAACACCATGAACGTTCTCCAGGTCATCAGCAATTTCCAAACCTTTGCCAACGGATCCCTCAATATCTTCACCATTAACTTCATTTGCGATTCTCGTTGCTGCTGCATCACCGATAGCAGCATTAATTGCAAAGACTGTAACGGTATCTGCCTTGCCTAAGCTTATAGCATGTCCAAATGTACCAGAGCTCGTCCCTAAGCCGATATCATATTGTTTACCTCTAAATAGAAATCCTACTTTTCCCTTAAGAATAGTGGTCATTGAATATAGAGCTATATAAATATCTTCTACAGAACTTATGAATACTTCCCCGCCATTTTCTATTACGGATATTTGTGCACCTTTTTCTTTCATGTATATACCCATTGAATCTGCGAGAGCGCCAGCAACTGCGGCCATAGGTCCTACATAAGTTAAGGTTGAAGCGTTTATCATTTGTTCCACAATTTCCGGGCAATCCTTGTATTGCAGAGGTTTAAATGATGATTTAAATTCGCTGTGTTGTTTGATGAATTGTTTGAGTATTTTTCGATCTGCCAATAATTTTTGAATTCCGAATTTGATGTATAAATCGCTTTCTGAGATTAAGGTCACATCACTTTCTTCCATAGTTATATGTTTCTTAATCTTTTTCAATCGGATACATTCCTGCATTTAGATGATTTATTTATTCGCTGATTCGCCCAGTTAAGCCACTTCTGTATAAGAATGCAGAGATCACTATGAGAGTTGAACCAAAAATGATATCCCAATCTAGTGAAAATCCCTCCCAAATGAGGTCCGCCCATCCTATTTCTAAGACCCAGATAAATCCTACGTAGAATAACGCCGAAGCTAATATTATCATTATCGATCTTCTTCTTATTGCCCCCGTAGTAGTTAACGCCATTTTAACATTAACAGCAATATTCATTGAAAATCCATATCCTACTCCTGCAAAACAAGCAATTAGTATAAATGCGGATGGTAGTGTCCATGCTATTCCTGGAATAAATATTAGCAACATAGTAGCAGAGATAATAAGCATTGCTTTTGTTCCTGGAGCACTCTTCCAACCTAACATTTTTTCCAAAGGATAGATTTGGGCTGCAAAAAGAATCAATAAGGCTATTAGTCCCAATATAAAAATTGGTTTATATAGGTTCTCAAGAAATATTACTAAACCATTTAATGCTAACCCCTCAGGTATCGGAAATTCTTGTTGTAACTCGACAGTTCTAAAATCTGAGAAATATTCAACAATCTCTAAAATAGTCACCACAATTTGATATCCAAGTAAGAATAAAAACATAAAGGCATAACCCGAAAGGAATCGATTTTCAAAACCGTCCTTCTTCTGCATAATATAATTACTTCTAAATAGTAACATCATATATAAGAATACAATTACAACTAGAATTCGGGCGATTATAGCGAATTCCTCCCCAAACGGGACTTCTAAAATTTGCTTCATAAAACTAGATTATATTCAACTTGTTTTATTCCTTTTGCATGAAAAACCTTTATTTTTTTTCTCCCCTATACATTAAAAGAAGAATTATGGAAAATATGGATCAATTAAGCATCATAACAGATGAAATATGTCAGAATATCGAGCACGTCTTGGATATATCCCAAAAATACGGAATTAAAGATGTAGAATTGAGGAAAGTCTGGGATAAGAATATTGCGAATTTCACGGATAGCGATTTGAAGAAATTGAAGAAGTTATTGGATGAACGAAATATGGGTGTGAGTATGATCTCTGGACCATTTGGAAAGTGTGTATTACCCGGATCTAAGTATGCTAAAAATAATGGAGAGAGCTTTAGTCGAAACGTAGAATATAACCTAGGATTGTTTGAACGTCTTGTTGAAATTAGTGACATTCTTGAAACCCAAAATATCCGTGTATTCAATTTCTTAAAAATGGGCAGTGAAGTAAATGAAGAATCTTGGAAATTGATGATGGATACCATAAAGCCATATGTAAATAAAGCAGAGTCATTAAACAAAGTGTTGATGTTGGAGAATGAGCACTTTTGCTTTTTAGATACAATCAAAAATACCAGACGCTTTTTTAACGAAATAGATTCTAATGCAATCAAATTGAATTTAGATCCCGGTAACTATTATTCTGCTGGTGAACCGACAGATACCAAAGCATACGAAGAATTTTATGAAAATAATTGGGTTGGACACGTCCATGTTAAAGATCCAAAGTTTAAATTACCTTTTATTGGAGGTACTTTTGGAGTCGTCGGTAAAGGAAAAATTGACTATAAATCTTTATTTAAACAAGCACTGAGACACGATTATGATGGTTATTTCTCTTTAGAGACTCATGTACTCATCAAGAAAGAAAAGACATCGATCAGAAGTTTAGAAAACATAAGCGATATGTTAAAATCTTTGTAATTCTCTTTTTCATATATGCCTCAAAATCATAATCTAAAAGACACAGAAGGACACAATGAGCAAGATCTGCAAAATATCATAGGAGATACATTCCAGAAAACAACAAAATATAAGAGACATAGTCTTTCTGGGCACGAATTGAATTGGTCTACACAGCCGGAGCAATATAAATCCTATGTAGATGCGGATATTGTCAAACTCCCCAATCCTGTAAAGAAAGCAACAATCAAAATCAATAAAAATTTTATTGATATTCTTAAAGAGAGGAAAAGCCGACGATTCTTTTCAGAAACTCCCTTAACTTTAGAGCAGCTATCCTTTCTATTATGGGCAAGTACGGGTATTTCGAGAACAGAGGGGGGATATGAATATCGGACTGCACCCAGTGCTGGTGCACTTTATCCAATTGAAACGTATATTGTAGTTAATAATGTCATCGATTGTAAACAAGGCGTATATCATTATAATATTGAGAACCACTATTTAGAACAAGTAAAGGAAGGTAATTTCGGGTTGGCTATTGCAAAAGCCGCGCTTAACCAGAAAATGTGTTTAGAATGTAATGTTACGTTCGCTTTCTCCGCGATCTTCCAAAGATCAAAATGGAAATATGAACAACGAGCATACCGATATATTTATTTGGATGCAGGTCATATTGCTGAAAATCTTGCTCTGGCATCTACTGCTCTCGATCTCGCACACTGCCATATTGGTGCTATATATGATGATGAAGTGAATGAAATACTAAATATCGATGGTGTTGAGGAATCAGCAATATATTTAACAGTAATTGGAAATATGTAATTATCTTAAATCTTTTGGGTATTTCGGATATTTGCCAAATAGATATTCCAGTTTTCTTTCTTTAGGATCCAAACTCTTCTGCCTTAGATATTTATGGACTGGTTTTCCAAGATTTAGCAATATTTTCATCGTCTTTTTCCCATCACTATTTTTAATTAATTCGGTTTTATCAATCGTCCTTTCTCTTTGCTTTCCCATTAGCCAGATCGGCTCGAAATTTTGCGGCAGTTGAAATTTAATCTCGACGGTAATCGGGACGTCAGAGTTCCCCTCAATAAATAGTTTCATACAGTTTGTGCCTTTAGCTATACCCCCTGCAGCAATCTCTAAGGGAATTGCGCCGTTTACTGCGGAAATATTGATATATGGCTTTTGAACTTTGTTGGATTTATCGTATTTTGTGCAATCGATCTCCGAATCTATTGATAAATCATGATAATCCTTATCTTGTATATACATATTAATAGGGTGTTGGGATAGAACTCGAACGGTCACGGGTAGCTTTTCGGTAATCTTATCCCCAATAATATCGCTTAAAGCAATCAATCCATAAGGGTACATCGCAATCGCCTTTTTCCGTTGTGGCATTAAATAGGTGTTAAGCACTCCGCAAAATTTATGTGTATCTTGGTAACAATGTCCATTATTCTTGATATAAAACACATATTGATTTTTATTCGATGTGTCTGTGTTTTGTAATATCTTAAAACAGCTTATAGGTTTCTTTGACTTTGAATCAATAATAGTTTGATATTTTGACTTGCCGTAGATTTCCTCTATATTTCGCTTCAAGATCAATATAACATTTTGGCTTTTCTTTTCGTGTTCTATTACTTTGGATTTCAAGATATTATTTTCACTTTCGACTTTAAAAATGGGAATAAACATCTGTTTAATAATTGCAATCATCTTATAGACTTGTTTAGCGTGTTGTAATGAACTATCATCGCAAACAATCACCACGGGCTGTTCTTTACAATCATTAGCTTGAAATAATGTTTTTTCAAGGTTTTGTATTAGTGGATGTGGTTTCCAATATGGTTTTTTAGTTATTATATGCGAATATATATCTTTAAAAGGATAATCAAATTGTGGTTTATGTGCATGGTGGTGATGGTGTTCATAGCTATGTTTTTCTTCATGCTCATGATGGTGTTTGTCACTATGTTTTTCTT
Organism: Promethearchaeota archaeon; assembly: GCA_014729055.1. Classification (GTDB taxonomy): domain Archaea; phylum Asgardarchaeota; class Lokiarchaeia; order Sigyniarchaeales; family Promethearchaeaceae; genus WJKO01. The sequence goes on from WJKO01000032.1 coordinate 4,411, forward strand.
CATGCCCGTGATGGTGTTCGTGGCTATGTTCAATATCATGCAGCCTTAAATTAATGCTCTTATGTTGTTCTGATTTAATGGGATCGTAATGTGTATGATCAGAAACATCAACATATAATCTAATGGGTATTTTTCCACTATTTTGCACAATAATGTGTGAATATTTCTCTGATTTTTCGTCCGTATAATTATTTATTGCTATCTGTATCTTATGAGCGGGTAAATCTATCGTATATTTTTTATAGGTTAAAGATTTCAAATGATTGCGATAGATAAAAATCTTCCAATACTTTTGACCAGTGATAAGTGGGTTTTCTATACTAAATAGGGGAATATCCTGATTATCAGTGTTTGTATCAATGAATCGCTGCTTGATTTTTAAGGTTGTAGCAAAATAATTACTGAATAATTTGTTGTTATCTTTATTTCTACTAATCTCCCCGTCATAAACAATGAATTTACCAGGTAGATTAGTCCTTAGGACTCCTATTTCGGGTATTGGCATGCCCAAATCTTGGAAATTCTCATTTTTTATATCTTTCAAGAATACTGACCGTTCCATATTATCTCCGTGTTTGTGGCACGAAATAATTACCTCAAAATCATGTACACGGAAATTGGAAAATTTTGATGAATGAACGTGTTTGGGTAAATGAGGGTTAAATTCCACATGATCACGATATGGAGTAACACCGAAAAGATAATGTATCAAACCTGATAGTAAAGAGCTACTATCCCAAGTTCTCTGTTTTCCAGTACCCCACTTATGATTATACATGTCATGAATTTCGTTAACAGATCCCGTGCAATTAGAAAAGTCTAATGTGTATGTGAGTAATTCCTCTAAAAACGGAACATCCAATTCACTACACGCCTCGAGATAATGGCCGATAGTGTTACCTTCTATCGCAGAAGTTCGAGTATGGGATCTGATAACTCTGGTGGGCTTCATTACATCCCAAATGAGGCACAATGCATTGAAAACAGCATGTTCAAATGTAATATTCAAATCTTTTTTAATAATTGGTTCAAGGATGTCTTTCAAATTAAGTAATAAAGGTCTCGCACTTAACGTTGTTACCAATGATTCATCTTGATATCCATTATTATCAATACCTGTTGCGAATCTAAATTGTTCTTTTAGAATCAAATTATGAACTAATCCATCAATAATATCGTTCTTCTTTTTATTCCATGAGTTTAACTTATCTTTATATTCTTTTCGTCTGCAAAGTTGAGCTGCAAAATTATACGCGCAGAGGCTAATCAATGAATTATCAATATAATAATCATGTTCGTTCACATAGCATGGCCAAATCCATGTTTCATCTGAGTTCAATAGACATAGATTATTTTCTGCATATAAACTTTCGTCAATCGATTCGCTTATCATGTCTCGATAAAGATCTAATAATTCTGAATCATTTAACCATTTAAAAAGATTCCGAACCATTAGAACTGAATACAAAGGAATCTCACTTCTTATTTCTCGTGAATTCGCAGAATGCCCTTTAATTGGCAAAATACTATATGAATTCTTGAATCCTCGTTTTTTCCATGCGGAATGGAAAAAGTTAAGATCCCTTCTACTATATTCATATCTTCCCGCTTTAAGAAAAGCATTTTGAATCCAATAGTTATCTCTCCAAAATGCAGAATTATGAGAGTAATATAATGTGCCAATATGAATTGCCCTATTACTTACGACACATCTAAGCATCGTTAAAAGCGAATCAATCAATCCGAAGATTTTTTCATCCGATACTTGTATCTCCACTCGCTCAAACCAATCTATCCATTCATCAAAGGTTTGAGTTAGGCAATGAAGTATATCAATTGATTTTTCAGAACTTGCATACAATCCATAAGACTCAAGGTTCTTCAGTGTATTTTCTAAACTATTTTCATTTTTGGATGGAATAATCGTAAAATCAAATGAAAGTGAATTATTAGATTCAATATCACCTAAATCTGAGACAATAATTCCCATACCTACAGAACTATACGATTTTTGATTTTCCGTCTCATCATGCATTAGTTCGTATATTTTTAAAGGATTATTTCCGAATTCACTATTAAATTCCTCAAAATCCTCATAATGTAAATCTTTTAATGACATCATTTGATCATTGTTTCTATTTTGGTTGCTATTACCTAAAAGTACGCTCCAAAAAACTGGTTGATTTTTATAACCAATATCAATTCTTGATGAATTTTCTTTCTGTGCAATTTCCCAATCAAATGCCATGTTAAAACATACGATCCCTAGTCTGACCTTTGATATTCTTGAATTTGTAATATTATCAATAACAATGATGCGAGGAATAACAGGTATATCGCGTTTCTCGGGAACCTTCAGTGCAAAACTTATAATTTGTATTCTAATTTCCTTATTGAAAAATTCTGATATGACAATGCGTGTTTTTTCAAATCTCTTTAAAAATCGATTCTCCATTGACCATAAGGGAATACCACGCTTTTCGCCATTTATTTTGTAAGAAATAATAAGATCTTGAAACCGCATTTCGTTAAATAATATTTTAAGGTGTTCAATTCGCTTTTCTGGACCTATTAATACCGACATTCGAGATGGACTCATCAATAAGTCGATATATTCGACATTATCTTGAAGATCATCATTATAATAATTATAGACCGATTCTGCGGCAACAGCAGGACAACCAATTGCTGCCAGACATTCTTTATTCCCTATGATAAAGCCATCGGGAGCTTTTGACTCATATCCTCCTTTAGTTTTTATCAATTCGTCGGATTTAATCCCATATTGTCCCGGATTTTTGAGAAATTTATAGTTCCAATACGAAATGGATTTTGATGCAATGAAGGTCTTGATTTTTTCGTAAATACTTCGGTTCATCGTTTCAATCACTGATTCATATGAGTTCGTATAAAGTTATGATAATTAAAATTAAAACTATAATTAATTAAAATTATAGAATTATGAAAATTAAATCGAAAGGTAATTAAATTAAAAAAAACTTCCTATATTGGTGATTTGAATGGATCCTATTTGTAAATGTGGTCAAAAAATCGACAGCCGTCGAGATCTAAACGTTGAAGAAATAAAAGGCGGAATTGGAGATAAAGGATATAAAGTAGCTATTGTATATTGCGAAAAATGTCAGAATATCCTCGGAGTTATTCCCGCAAAGGCGATGCTTAAAGATTACATAAAAGAAGCGTTATTAGAAACCAAATCTAAAAAAAAATAACATAAGTTTAACAAAATAATTAAAGCACCTGATTTTTCAATAAAAATAGAGTATATCTATTTCTTTTTCTTTTTCTTTCGCATTTTCATTAGCCTTGTATTCATAGAAGCTCTATAACTTGACTGTCCTGACATTGCATAATAACTTGACATGTCTTGAACCTTTTCTTCTTTTGCACGCTCTTCTTGGGCCATCCAATCCTCTTCTTCAAAATCAGCTAACTCTTGAGCCATAGACAGATTTTCACTCTTTGCAAATGGTGCGGACTTTAAATTTTTTCGCAATCCATTCAATTTCCTTTTTGCGGAGGAAAGATCATAATCCTTCCGAAATTCATTAGCTTCTTGAATTTCCATGTTTGCATAAACTTCTGCATCATAGTCTTTGGAATATTCCTCGAAATTGTCCGTCGTTTTAACCTTGGATCGAATTACTCGATACTTTTTCTCGTTATTTGCATCTAAATATTCCATTTGAATTTGTATTGGCACTTCTGCCCTATCTGCTTTCTTTTTTTGCTTAAAACGTAGATATATTTCTCGATCCTTGTCCAATGCACCAAGATTTATTGGCTCACCAGGTTTCTTCGGTATCTTTCCTGTAACATAGGTTCCCGTAATATCATCTAATTCAAGAAATTTAGGCATAAAGACTCTTAAAATTGTATTTCGTGCAATGTATCTCTTTTGTCTAATTTTGGCGAATGTCGATTCTATCTCTTGCTGGCTAATTAGGACCATTTCGCCCCCAGTAATGTCAGTTGTAACTCCAACTATATCCAAGGCTACTTGATTTCCACTTTGCACTCCGACTAGATCAATAATAATACCGCTCTTTAGGCAGTCAGCTCCTATACTTTCATAAAATTCTTTTGCTTTCTTTTTGTCCGCAGATTCAACATTACCCATACCTTGATTCGCTAAACCATCCGTCAATAATATTATCCGTGCACTTGATTCTTCGCTCTGTTTAACTTTTTCTTCAATTAACACCTCACCAGAATAAAGCGCTGGTCCTAAAGCAGTCCATCCCAACGTACGAAGACTTTCTATTTTCTTTATCCATTTATCACCAAATTCACTGACCGGACCTATTTTCACGTCCTTAAGTGTCTTTTTCAAGAATTTAGCCATATTCTTTTTGGAAAATAAATAATTGTCGTCCTCGATTCTAAAGGATGTTTCTGGTGTCGAATATATTTCTACCCAGTCTGTAAATGCAATGAGTGCAAAAATCGTACTTGGATTATTAATTTTAATATCTTTAACCGTCTGCACTAAAGAATGTTTAACCGCTTCTAGCTTACCTCCGCCCATTGATCCAGAAATATCTATAATAGATACTATCGAATTACCATAGTCTTTATGTTCAATTTTTGTTTCTTCTTCTTTAGTAATTTCCTTAAAGAGTACGCTAAGTTCTTCGCCCGTCATTTCCTTTTTTTCTTCAATAACTTTTTTCTCTTCTGGTTCTTTTATTTTGATGGAGTTATCATTCCCACAGAATTCACAATTCCAACTTATATTGTTATCGCTAATTTTCAATTGAGAATAATCAACGACAATGCCCCCACAGTGTTTACAGATTATAGGTGTTTGTGGTCTAATGTCCATCTTCTCGTCTTTTTCGAGGTTTTCCATGGTCAATGCTGCAACAAGCGGCATCTCATTAAGTTTATCATCTGGTTTTTCCACCAATCTCTTGAAACTTTTTCTAAACATTTTCTTTTTTCACTTTACGCTATATTTGTGTTTTCTCTTCTTTCTATGAC
>WJKO01000313.1 GCA_014729055.1 Promethearchaeota archaeon
CCCTCTGCGTACAAGTGACCTTATTGATGGATTCTATTTATCTGAAAAAAATCTAACGAGTTTGGATGAGGTTGAGGCATATCCAGATCGTCATATAAAAGTTGAATATATCGACCTGAGTAATAATAACCTCTCTAACGCTGAAAAAATTAATGATCTCGTCCATGCAAAATCTTTGATGTGTCTTAAACTTTCAAATAATCAAATTACATCTATGGTTTTTATTGACCATTTTAGACAGCTTCAATATCTCTTTTTGGCCAATAACAACATAACCAAGATTCAAGGGCTAAAAAGACTGCTTGAATTAGTTATGCTGGATTTGCATGGTAATAAAATAGACCACATTAGCAATTTAAGCAATCTTCACAGACTGACTTATCTATTTATTCATGAAAATCTACTCGCCGAAATTAACGGTTTTGATACACTTAGTAAATTGCAATATCTAAATCTGAGTGACAACCGTATAACTGAGATTAAGGGGTTAGATAAATTAAAAGATCTGAGATGGTTAGACCTTAGTGATAATCAAATCAGTGACATACAAGGGCTTGACAATCTGACCAATTTAAAAACGCTCAACCTCAGCGGCAACCGCATAACCGAAATTAAAGGGCTTGAGAACTTGACCAAACTGGAAAGATTATATCTAAGTCACAATCAAATTGATAAAGTGGACGGGTTATATCATCTGCGTAATTTGAGTCATTTGGATCTTTCCCACAATAACATTTTTGATATAAGCGATTTTTTTCGCAAGGGACACCCAATTACTGATTGGTCTTTCATAGATTCATTTGATTTTACCGGCAACCCGATAGATGACTGGTTTGTCCGGCGGTTCGGCTGGTGGTATAGATACGGTAATCCACTGCTCTATCCCGACGGTTCATTTATGCTGGTATCAAATTACTTATTTGATTGGCATAGAGGCAAGACCCGAGAGACTCCAAACGGCGCTTATGTTAAAATAAGCGACATATTGATGGAACAGGTCGAGGATGACCAATATGAGATGTTATTGTCTAATTGCGGCATCCAATCGATTGACGATTTGATATATCCGAAGTCTTGTGTGAAACAGATTACCCTTTTGGATTTTGACTTTAATAAAATACAAGAAATTACGGGGCTGGCTGACTTTGTGAATGTGGAAGAACTTTATCTGTACGGCAACCGCATTTCGAGAATATCCGGGCTAAACAAGCTGAAGAAGCTCAAGAAGCTGAGTCTTGCAGCTAATCAGATCGGGAAAATCGAGGGGCTTGGTTCCCTCTCCGATTTACGCGTTTTAGAACTCGAATATAATAATATACAAGACATTGAGGGTCTGGAACGCTTACATATGCTAGAAAAGCTGGTGCTGTGCAACAATAGCCTCAGCGTTATTGACAATTTGTATCAGTTAAAGCATCTGAAGTATTTGGACGTGCGGGGCAACGATTTTCGTGAGAAAGAGTTTATAAAAGAGGACCTATCCTGTGTGGAATATTTGAATCTTTCATACAACGGGCTGACAGAACTGCCGGATCTGAGCGAATATGTAAATTTGAAGGTACTGGATCTTTCAAACAATCAGATTGCAGATTTTGATGCGCTGTATGATCTGCCCGAAAAGTTTTCGTCTTGTGAAGTCCACTTGTATGACAACCCGCTTGTTGCAAACTTGAATAGGTGGCCTTCCTCTGCATATAAGACCCGTGATGCCTTTCTGGCAAAACTAAAGCGGGCGTTTAACGATTAGATTTGTCGGATTTGTGTATAAAAATCGCTCGACATGGGAGGTTGTGAAGTCTAGAACGGTGGCTGCCATCCTCTCTGATCCCAAATACCAACACTTCGGACAGCTCCTCGCACAGCACGACCGGTGCGAAATGGTCGATCCCAAGCATTTTAATCAACCTTATCATGATAGACAGTGTTTTATCAATGGTAAAATGGTATACTTTAATAAAGGACAATTGAATAAGAAATGGAAACACATTAATGATTTTGATCCAACAATTAATCCTATGATTACAAATTTTGATTATAATGTATATGCCACGATTCTTACTAACTTTCTTAAAAATCCTACAACTAAGGTAAAACACGGAAAATATGGTAGAAGTCCATCCATAGAAGGAATATTTTTCTATAACAAAGATGGTTTGTTTGTATTCTGTGAATATGATAAATATTCAAATTTGGAATACAGTGTGATCTTTCACGTGGGATATCAATTATCATCCAATCAAAAACCATATTTAATTAATAGCGAATATCCACATATATACTAAAGCAAGAGAGATGTCTTGATTATGATTATGCAAAATATACATACCATGATTGAAGATTTTTTAGTGAATAGACTAGGATCTGAGGATTTTCAGAATAAAATCTATAAAATATATCGTAATTTAGATGACAAGGTTCCCAGAAAGGTCTCCGATATGATACACCACTTATTTGTGATCTGTGATCAGCATGTTGATGAACTTTTATATAATAAGAATATAGATCATACCAAATATTTGGATAAAATTAAAGCAATGGTGGATGACATTGATAAAGACATCATAAAAACTTTCAATATTTGTAACAATAACGCTATACAAAATGTAAACACAAGCACAAGATCCGTTGACCTAATAGACATTGATAAAGAAGTCATCAGCGTAGTTAAACAGAAATATAACATAGGATTGATGCAAACGACATCTTTGAGTAAATATAGAAATGAGATAGTTGTTAAAAATAAATCGATAGTTGCTTTAAGTATATTTGGACAGGATTTAAGAACGATTCCAAACATTATCTTTGAATTAAAACATTTAAAGAAGCTGTATTTTTGTTGGAATAAATTAGTTGATATTGGTGATACATGGGGGAATTTACAGCATCTTCAAGAGATAGATTTATCGTGTAATTATATTCATAATTATCCTGCATCATTATTTTCTTGCAAAAACCTTAGAGAGCTGAATCTCAATAATAATAATATAACCAATATAGCTACTCATATAAGATGTTTTAAGAATTTAGAAAGCTTATTCCTGGATTCAAATGAAATTAAGGAAATAGATGAATCAGTTTCATTTCCTGGTGGATTTAAGCGTCTAAGCCTCCAATGTAATCAAATTACGAATATAAATAATTTAATACAAGAGATCAACCCAATTGTTGATCTGAATGTTTCAATGAATAAAATCAAAGAAATTTCCCCGAAAATAAAGCACTTAAAAGATATATCTTCTCTTTTTCTCCAAAATAATCAAATAAGCGAATTACCCGAGACTTTTGGTAAACTAAGAAACCTAAAAAATTTAAATTTATCAGATAATAATTTAAAACAGCTTCCTAAATGCTTCTTTAAATTAAAAGGTCTTAGAAGTCTTGGATTATCGCAAAATAAGTTTGATTCATTTCCTCTGGTATTATCTGGGCTAATAAATCTCGAACGGTTAGATTTATCTAATAATAAGATAAATACAATACCCGTAGAAATTACTGAGCTTAAAAAATTAACTTCTCTTTATTTATCGTTCAACAAAATTGAATATGTGCCCGTATTTTTGATCAATTTGCCCAAGCTCAGCTTGTTAGACTTAACCGCAAATAAAATTAAGAGAATACCAGACGAAATAAAGGATCATGTAAAAACAAAAATTTTTCGTTATTATCTTACCTCTGCATTTGACAATGATCATAAAAAATAGTTCTAATCGAATAGAATATGCGAAGGTCCGAATATACTTCAAGGATATTTAACCCTAATGCATAAATTGTATAAAGATATATTGGCGATATAAAATGAAAACACCTAAAAAAGATAGGTATCTTAAGGTAAATGATAAGACTCTTAGACCTATATATCGTTGGGTTTTTAAGAGTTTCATCGAGGATAGCAGCGCAAGACTGATAGGAGGGCCGCATGTTAAAGGGTTCGTTTTATCACGAGAAAGCTTGTCGAGTTTGGATGAGATTGAAACCCATCCTCAAAAAGGTGTAAAGGCCAAATTTATTGACCTTAGTAACAACAATCTCAAGAGCGTTGATTCGCTTAAAAACGTGGTCAAGCCAAGACTTCTCATAAGCTTAAAACTGCCCGATAATCAGATTACGTCTATGGATGCTCTGGCGGATTTTACAAATTTAGAATATCTATCCGTAGCAAATAACAAAATTACGGAGATCACCGGCTTAGACAGAATGCGTAATCTTAGGATTCTCGATTTAA
>WJKO01000314.1 GCA_014729055.1 Promethearchaeota archaeon
ATGAATACTAAGTTTTATCTATAATTTTTCCTAATTTATTTGCTCTTATTTGTCTAAATAATAATCTTCATTCTGTTTAAGAACACTCAAAACCTTAATTTAGCCAACCTTATTAACCAGCTTCATCGTTATGTTATTATTATTATTTATTTCTTATTTTTTCGCAAGTCTTCTCGTCGAAGATTGGGATTACAACAAATACATAGATTTTATATCTGGTTTATTTTCCTTTAGAAAGTCGCCAAAAACACGATTTTCGCATTTTTTTATATTCTTTTCTATAACTCTTTCTTCAAATTAATTATTTATTCTTATTGATAAGGTAAAGATTTACTCCAGAGGTAAACTCAGAAATTGTTTATTTAGAATACCCAATGAAATGAAACTAAAATATTTCAATTTTTCGTAATAATTGCTGTGTTTGGTTCGCTACTTGCTTTTTTAATCAACCCATTTATGCTGATGGGCTTAACTAAAGAAGATACCACAGCCATCATTTTACTCATATAGCAGATCTGAAAAACTTAATGAGAGAGAACGCTCTTTTAAGGTTTCTAACATATATATCTAACATACTTACAAGAAAAATACAAGATCCATTTCAATAAATTAAAAATTTTTATAATAACTCAGAAATTTTTTTAACTAAATCCTCAAGAGCATAATCCGCCATACCCAAAGTGGTCTTTTTTGAATCAAACATCAAAATTAGGTAAATTGGTTTTCCAATTCTGGTTGATTCTATTATTTGAGAGCAGAAAAGTTCGTCTCCCGATTGGAATATCAGTTTAGGTAGATCATTATGTTCATGCATTTGGGCTTGAGTCCGAATTTCTAACTCCTTTAACGCAGTATGGAGATCTTCAGTGGGTAAAGTTGAAAAATACACGTGGCCATCCATGGAAATCAGCCCTGCTGCGTCAATTTCACCGTTCTTAATTTCATCAATAAATAATTTCTCTATTCCCTCAATTTCAATTTGTTTACTATCATCACTTAAATCGACGATTTCGTTTAAAATTCTATCCAATTCCTCATTTTCAATACATTCATTCGATTCCGCACATTCATTGGCATCAACTACATTAAAAAATTTCTTACACATTGTATCTATTCGGTTTTGTATTAAGACAACGCTTGCAGTTACATCGGTTATCAGCACAAAAGTAAAGTTCTTAGTGCATTTTCTTATGAAAAAGCGATACTCGCCAATTTCCAATATATTAAGTGTCTTTTTCACCAATTGAGTTGAGAATTGCAAAATAGCCGTTAGAAATGATGAAAAAAGATTGAAGTCCATATCCTTCAGACTATCGGAATAATTTTTTTGATATATAGGTATTCCAGACTTTTTCAGAACTATTAAACAATGAATTTGCATTATCTAGTCCCCTCTGTCTTCCTCTAATTTCTTGAGAAGATCACTTATGTTATCCATTTTCTTCTGAATTTTCTGTATATTTTGTGTCAAGGTAACTATCGCAACATCATCCCGATTTGAAAATGGAATTACGCAAAATGATGCCCCCATATTGTATTCAAAACTCATATATTGAAGACTTAAATTGTTACCTGGGTTAAAGTTTAGATTTTTAAATCTTAGGTAAGCTTCTATCATTTTTGCATAAATTCCTTTCACTTGTTTATGGTCATATTTACAGGAATCGCTGATAGATGAAACGAGATCCAATCCTTTTATTTTACCCATCAATCCCACAATTCCCATAAATTCCGAACTAGTCTTACCCATAATGGAATCTAAATCTTTCTGCAGTAATTCGATGGTTTTTAAATCCTTTTTAAGAAATCTTGACCAGAAACTCATTTTTTAAACACCCTCAAATGTTTTAAAATCTCTTATAATGGAATAATTTGGAAGTTGTAAAAAATTTATTGGAATGATTTTAAGAAAAAGTTGAAAAAGGATCTGGATACATTAAAGTTTTTTGTAGAAGAGTTTTAAGTTATTTTTGAGAAATTTTTTGTTACTTCTCAACGATATAACGGCAATGTTCACAGCCACTTGCTATCAATTTATCGGGTGTTGTCTTAAATTCGTCATCTGGAAATGCCGTTTTTATTGCCGTGTCGATCATTCCTTCAGTGTAATGGCAGAAAAATCTCATATCTTCTATTGGAAATCCACCTGCTTTTTTATAAGGACATGCATCTAACTTAACAATTAAATTATCTCCTTCTTTAGAAATATGTCCTTTACCTTCTCCTATGACTGGATTTATTACAAAATCAATCAATAACTTGCCGAATTCATCAATATTATTATACTGCCCATTAAATCGCTCTGCAATCTTTTTCCCAGAAACTTCTCCAACACGTCTAAAAATCATAGTGAGAGTCTCAAATCCTAAGGTATCTTGAATTTCTTCTAATGCTAAGTTGAAAATACTTGCTATAAATTTCAATTGTTTTACTCTTTTATTCTTATTCATGTTTTTTTCACCTTTATTTGAATATTGTGTTTAATTTCTCCGCTGCATCTTCTAATTCCAGACTAAGCAAACCCAAATTCGGATCTTTCTTCGTCAGAGCAATTAGAATTACTTTGCCGGTGTAAATCAAGAAAATATTGCCCGTATCAATCTCAATGTTAAGAGAATTAAAGTTTCCTTTTAATAATTTGTCCGCTGCCCGTTTGGAAATACTAAATAGTGCAGAAGCCATACCGCCGAGTAATCTCTCTGACTTATTATCGCCCACACTTATGGATTTAAGTAAGGAGACAATAATTAGTCCATTCGTCCTCGCAATTGCAAGATCGTTTAGATCAGGCACGCGCTGTTGTAAATCATCCAATAAATTTGTTGCTTCATCTATTCGACTCAACATCTTCACCTTTTCTCTATACTTCACTTTATTATGGTAACTATGTTGAAAGATATCAGAATTATTTATTAAATTTGCTTTAAATTATCATAAGTTCGACGAATTCCCTACTTTAAGGTAAAATAGTTAAACAAATATGTGGATATTGGGATATTAGGACAGATATGTAAAGAAAATCAGACAAAAAAAATAATATGAAAAATAAAAATCATCAGATTTGTTTTGATATAACGAATTTACAATGTTCACAACCATTTGCAATTAGCTTGGCGGGGTTTGTTTGATAATTTAGGTCAGGAAAAGCTGTCTTTATAGCCGTATCAATCATTCCTTCAGTGTAATGGCAGAAAAAGCTCATATCTTGTATAGGAAACCCACCAGCCTTTTTATATGGACATGCATCTAGCTTGAAAATAATTTTATCGCCTTCTTCTATAAGTTGTGACTTTCCATCACCGATTATTGGATTAATGACATATCGTATGAGTGCATTACCGAAGTCCTTTATTGTCGTATATCTACCTTTGAATTTCTCAGCAATAGAAAGTCCAGATGCTTCTCCAACACGTCTAAAAATCATAGTCAAAGTCTCAAATCCTAAGGTATCTTGGATCTCGTTCAATGCCAGATTAAATATGCTTGCAATAAACTTCAATTGCTTTACTCTTTTATTCTTCTTCATATTCTTATCACCTTTATTTGAATATTGTGTTTAATTTCTCCGCCGCATCTTCCAATTCCAGACTAAGCAATCCCAAATTCGGATCTTTCTTCGTCAAGGCAATCAGAATCACTTTACCAGTATAAATCAAAAAAATATTCCCGGTATCAATCTCTATATTAAGTGAATTAAAATTTCCTTTCAGTAGTTTCTCCGCTGCTCGCTTTGAAATACTAAATAGTGCAGACGCCATACCACCAAGTAATCTTTCAGACTTATTGTCCCCCACGCTTATGGATTTTCTTAAAGATACGATAATAAGTCCATTAGTGCGTGCTATTGCCAGATCATTAAGATCTGGTACTCTTTGTTGCAAATCTTCTAATAAATTTGTTGCCTCATCTATTCTACTCAAAATTTCCACCCTATCTCCTCATAAAAATAACTCTCGCAACCAGTTACACTTCACAAAAGTTATTTCTCTCTCTTTTATGAAATCTTTTTAAGGGATGGATAGATATTACGATTTCAATTATTTATATGTTCTTTAACTAATAAACGAAAATCAAAAAATACCCATTTTCAGTATTCTACAAGGGGAAATGCAAAAATCAGATTGAATTGACATTAAATATAAGGATAAGATTTTTGGAAAACAAAAAGAAAATTAGGATTTGTTAAATTTTTTCTTAAAGTTCTCAAGATGATCTTTACGATGGGCAGACTCACATCTTCTGCGAGAAGACCAATTCATCCAAAGGTTTTCGAATTGCTCATCATCTTCATCAGATTTATCTCTATTTTCATCATCATCGTGTGTCATTCTTCACCAGCAGGACTCATTCTTTATTGATAAGATTCCCATTTCTCTTCGAGATTTGGATCTTCAAGAGTTTCCATGATATACTCTGCATAGGCATTTCCTGTGGCACCCGTAGATCTTCCCGTAATTTGTATCCTTTTTTCATACTGTGCACAAATATCTAGAGCCTTTTCCAATTTAAGCGCTTTCTCTTGATATCCTATATGATTTAACAGCAGAGCTGCTGCTTTTATCATACTTGACGGATCTGCATATTGCTGTCTATTTTCTTTTACCATTCGCAATGCAGAGCCATGAATAGCTTCAAACATTGCGTATCGCTTTCCAATATTTGCACTGCCAGCGGTCCCAACACCGCCTTGTAGCTGTGCTGCTTCATCAGTAATTATATCACCATATAAATTTGGCGCGACTATCACTTTAAATTGCTGACGACGTTTGGGATCAATCATTTTTGCCGTCATAATGTCAATATACCAATCATCCCACTCTACTTCAGGATAGTCTTTTGCAACTTTTTCAGCAACTGATAAAAATTTACCATCACTAGTTTTTACCACATTTGCTTTCGTTACTACTGTTACTTTATTAATATCATTGCGTTTGGCATAGTCAAACGCCATTCTAATGATTCTGTCAGCCCCTTGTTTAGTGATTGCTTTGAAATCAATGGCAAGATCTTCTGTGACATTTATTCCGTTGGAACCCAAGATGTAAGCACCTTCCGTGTTTTCCCTAAAAAACATCCAATCTATACCAAGCTCGGGGACCTTTACTGGACGAACATTAGCGAAAAGATCTAATTCTCTCCTCATGGCAACATTTGCACTTTCTATATTAGGCCATTGATCACCCTTACGAGGTGTCGTTGTTGGTCCCTTAAGCAAGACATGACATTTCTTAATTTCTTCTAAAACATCATCTGGAATTGCTTTAAGGATTTTTGCTCTATTTTCAATAGTTAGGCCATCAAGGGTGCGGATTTCAATAATTCCGTTTGCTATTTCGGCTTTTAATAAAAATTCAAGTACATTTTGTGCGTGATTAGTGATCTCCGGTCCTATTCCGTCCCCTCCAAGGATACCGATTATAATAGGTTTTAACTTGGAATAGTCTGTCCAATCAGGTTCAGCTTTAAGATAATCCACTCGTTCTAACTGCTCTTTTAGGATTTTTTCAAAGTGTTTTTTAGCTTTTTCGATATGATTTTCCATATAAAATTATCCTCTTCTATGAATTATATAAAAAAGAAATTCTATAAAAAAGAAAAACTTATTGATTTAGAATACACCTATCAATAAAATATAGTACTACTGGTTTTTTAATTGAAAGTAATCATTAATTTGATTTAAGAGTTTGTTAATTTCTAATCCTTTTTCAGTTAAAACTAAGCATTTATCATTATCTTCATCTAAAATGTAAGAAATTATTTTAAAATCAATTAATTCGTTTCTGACTCTGAAAAAACTGTTTAAATGCTTATGCTTTTCTTTTAGTATTTGAAAAAATTCCGTCTGTTTTATTCCTTTCGTTCCATAATTGGATAATATACCAATAGTTTCATCCGTCCCCTTCCTTCGATAGAGATTGAAAAATTTAGACATCTGTCTCGCCCCCCATTTAACTCTATATAAGAAGGTTGCATACATTCCAACCTTTTAACGAGAAAAAATAATCCTATTTTTGATAAGATTATTCCTTTTCTTTCAGAGTTTACAACTATACGCAATAGTTTATCTTATGTTCATATACGTTCATTTTTAACTCTTTGCATTGCATCTTAGCGATTATTTTTTTCCTTGCTTTCATTTTTTTTGATTTTGTGTTCTCATTAGGAAAAAATTTTAATAAAATCAATAATCTTAGAAGATGAATGTTTGAAAATTAGACGTTACCAATCATAATTATCAAAAATAAAGTGATAAACAATGGAAAAATTAAATCTCGAAGACTTTAAACTGATTGTATTCGATTTAGACGGAGTAATACTCGATATCTCAGAAGCAATACGACAGTCAATTCAAGATTCGATTGATAAGTACGGTATTGAAGTCGAAACAGACAAAATTATGGGAGAAATCGCTATTTTAATTGAGAAATTGCAATGTATTCCCATACCGAAGATAATCTTGAATGCAAAAGAACTATTGGAAGTCAGTTTTTTAGAAGATCAGACTGTCATCAAGACATTGAGGATTGCCGCTTTTATTTATTCAAAGTTCAAAGAATACAAAGAAAAATCTGGAATATATCTCGGTGTAGATAAGATTATTAGATTTCTATCTGCGAAGAACGTAAAACTGGCTATGTTATCCAATAATAAAAGGACAAGCGTAGAACAATCACTTGAAAAACATGATCTAAAGCAATATTTCTTAGAGATTTTGGGTGCAAATGATACCGAAAAATTAAAACCAGAACCTGATGGATTGCTTAAAATTTTAAAAGATCAAAGTATAAGTAATCCTTCTGAAGTCTTATTCATTGGGGATATGAAAACTGACGTACAGGCGGGTAAAGCTGCTAAGATAAAAACATTATGTGTTGCTAGTGGGCTGAATAACAAAGAAGAATTATTAGAAGAAAAACCAGATTTTTTGGTCAACAACACTCAAGAATTAGCCGAAATCTTTGGGATTTCTCTTTAAATCGTAAATATGTTCCATTCATACAACATCAATTTTATTCTTAAACCAACTCGGTTCGATTAGCCGATTTAATGGAATTCTTATTTTACTTAGAAATTTTTTCACTTGATTGGCAGAAGTTAGCCGTCCAATTTGTCCGACTTGATTGATTTTATGGGCATCGCTTCCTAAACAATAATAA
>WJKO01000315.1 GCA_014729055.1 Promethearchaeota archaeon
CAGCAGCACAGACTGAGTTCATAGCAAAATCTGAAACGATACCATCCTTCAGAATGATAATTTTCGAATCTTGACCACCAATTTCCAAAATGGTGTGAACGTCAGGAAATTCATGTAAAGCCGCCACTGCATGAGCAATAATTTCAGTTTTTGCGATATCTCCTCCAACCACACTTTTTATTAGATATCGTGCAGATCCAGTGGTTCCCACGGCTAATATATTTAAATTATCAAAGACACCTTCCTCGACCAACTCTTTTTTAAGATTCGTGAGTCCTTTTTTTACGGATTCAATCGGCGATCCTTGATTTCTTAGCCACGTACCCTTAAATAAGTTACCATTTTCGTCAGATAGGACTATTTTTACCGTAACGGAACCGATATCAATACCCATATATAAATCTTTTACCATTTCTTCACTATCCATTATTATTTGTTACTTAATTTTATCAATATTCGATTGTTTCTTTTGTTTCAGGTTTTGTTTTACTCGTATTATCTGAGAAAATATTACCAATTACCTCTAAAGGATTCAATGTAGAAGCTATATTTACAAGTTCACCCATCGGTTCGAGTATATTTTCAATTGGATTTTGATGATTCGCAATTACATGGTCAATTATTGATTTTTGTTCTCTGTATTTTTTAATAGGTTTAATATTGCTTCCCTTTCTTTTTCTGGCTTCCATTAGATCGATAAATGCCTCAAGTCGAGTTCTCATACCCTCAACACCTGAATGCTCGTCAAATGAAAAGAATATAGCTGGAATCTTAGGGTCATCCATTGCAGTAATAATACTTCGTGCAGTTACTTCTGGCATACAAGTAAATGGATATATATGAATGAAACCATCTAATCCCCGTTGATTGCTTTCAATATACTCTCCGATAACCCATTGAGCTTCTCCGCCTATATCTAATTTCAAGAATGGTTCTGCTTTTCTTTCTAATTCTTTACGATGAAAATTAACATGAAATTTATGCAGTATCCAATCGATTAAACTTAAATTTTGATGAACCTCAATGCCCATATCTCCCAACTTCTTTCTTAAATCAAGATTTACATAGGGCTCCAAGGTTACATGAATCTCGCCTGTAAGAGTAACCTTTAGAGGATCCTTTTCAGTATCGTGAGGAATTTTTTTAAAAGATGCTATCCCTTTTTTTCTACTTTCTCTTATTTCTGCTGGGGTCTTGGCTTCATCTAGGCTCTGAAGCGCCTGTCTAAGCACTCTCGAAGTATCACCTCTGCTTAATTCCCTACAACGATAGTATCCTTCTAACTTTTCGAAATCAGCAGTAATTTTCGCTTTCCTCAAGAAATTGATTGCTGCCCCTGCCGTATTGAAGAACTTCTTGAATGGGTCGTTAACACCCATTATTTTATAGAATTCATCAAATGTTTTTACCCAATTAAAATTTAATAGATCTGCTTGATCTAATGGAATTATTTTCAAGTCATATCCCAAATCTCGCAAGATGCGTTCTTGAACTGCGTGATAAAAACCAAATCTACAAGGACCACAATCAATCGCGTTCACAAACGTATCAATACCGTATTGTTCGTATGTCTGAATGAAATCTCCGATATTTACCTTAAATGGAAAACATACAAATTCTGGAGAATATTTTGCTCCGAGTTCAATTGTTTTCCTTGTAACCGGAGGTGGTAATACAACTTCTATGTCGGGCACACTTTCTACCAATGTTTTAAATGCAACCCAACAGTTCCCCATATTTGGAAATGAAACTTGTAATTTGCTCATTTCTGCATTTGACTCCAATTTTTGATTGGTTATTTTATTACTTTCTATTCCTTCCTTGGTTAAAACCTTCTTTGGTTAAAACATTTCAGCTACTTCGTTTCTATCAAATCTCTATATTTTTTGCGACGGATCATATCAATAAATGATTCAATTCTTGTGACCATTCCTGACTCCCCACTATGTTCATCGAGAATGAGGTCTAAAAAAGGAATTTTCATTTTTTTAAAGTCTCGCATAATTAATTCTTGAATTAAAGAATCAGGTCCGCACGCAAAAGAGATAAGAAAGATTACTCCGTCAATTTCATCTTTTGCATCTAATAGAAAGTGGCGCGCACCTTGTAGTAATTCTTCTTCCATATTCCAGTAATTATGGAAATGCCTATTTATCGTAACCCGTTTCTTAAATGTCTCTTCAGGTAATTGTTCTAACATTATAACGTTAACATGATATTTTTCCAATCTTTCTGCCAAATTAAGGTTGATTAGTGGATCATACGTATTATAGGGATGACCCAATACCAAAATCGTTATCGGGTAGTTCTTATCAATTTCCTCGTCTCCGGATTTATTCCGCATTTTACGTTTCTTTTTTACTAATCTCGGATACATCCTATGCATAGCATCATGAAATAGAACGCCTTTCCTTTGCAGATTCTGAAATTGTTTAAAACGGTTTATTGCATAGATGTATGCTTTACCCGCTTCTTCTTTTTCGATTCCAATTTTTCTACCCAATATAATTGCTGATTCAATATTGGCTCGTTTTTTTGCATTAATCTCCCATTCAAGGACAGGAATCTTGGGTTTTACGGTATTCCTCACGGTATCGGGTAACGCCAAGAACTTTGGACAGAAATAGTGATATTTATTCAAACTAACATATCGTGGAACAAAAATATAGTCTAAATTTGGTTTATTCTCAAGTAACCACAAAATATGACCAAAATATAGCTTGACGGGCACACATAATTCACTCGAAGAAAAAGTTGCACCCATTTCAAGTATTTTTTTATTTGTTGGTGGTGAAAGAACGATATCACACCCCATTCTCGTTAGCATTTCATGCCAAAATGGGAAAAACTTGTAGTAGTATAATGCTCTAGGAACACCAACATTCAATTTTGCTTTCTTTTCCCCCGTTGCAGTTTTATTTTGTGTTTGATTATCAAGTACCATGAGTTTGACCTTGTTTGTATAAACGTTTATCTAGTAAAATAAAAAAGCGTTGAATTAAAAAATACATCATACGATTGATACTATTATTTGTATTTTTTATTCTATGATATAGGGGCTATTGGGATAAACATAAAAAATGCATTGAAATTTTCATCCCTTCATCTTGAAGCGCATAAATGAAAATCCAGAATGTAAACGCTGTTCAGCAATGAGCTCAATGAGTCTCAATGTGCATGAAATAGTAGAAAAATAAAAAATGAAAAAATATGGAGAATTTCACTAATCCATTATACAATTCCGAATTATTTTACAATATGTATCATTATAATCATGAACAGAGTGACCTGGCATAAGATAGTAGATAGTTCCTTGTCCAAATGGCATTTTCCAGCCACCATTGTTAGAAATAAACTCACGACCAGATGCTTCATCTATAAAGTATAAAGCAAATAATAGAGTTCTCTCTGGTTCAGGTAAAAGCACATGATTTATGAAATACTCCGATTTATTGAACAGAATCGCGGGTTCTTTTTCTCGACTATGGTATTCTTGTTTTTGATCTTTCGTCAGCAATTCGTGCGTCGTTACAACCTTATTCGGTTCTATTGGTAGATTTATAGCGGGGACACTATCTTTATATTTTATCTCGTTGGTCGTGATTATACTATCTGGTGCTAAATTTGTCAGATAAAGATCTCCTCCTTCTATAACTGACCATGGATATTCTGCTTTTTCTCCTTTTTCAATCTTAACCTTCATCATTTCTAGCCATTCTGGTTGTCGCATCATCATTGAAGATACATTATGATGTAGAGCTATAAGTTTTCCTCCTTTATCGCAATACTCCTTAATTGCATTAATATTCTTTGTTCTAATGAGATTTTTATTATAGGTGATAATACAAGGGGGATCATATTTTTTTACACGCTTCGCAAACCAAAATTGAGTAGATAATTTATAGTCGTAATCTGGTAAGTTCTGAGATAACCATTTTTTTAGGGCAATCATCTGTAACTTATGCGGACCGCTGTAAAGAATTAAAATCTTCTTTTTTTTATCCATACAAATAGCTAAAACAAGATGATAAAAAAATGTATTCCTACGAAAAACTGCGATTTAACTAATCAGAAATTGCTTAATTATGCTTAAAACTAAATGATTGGAAATTTTTAATATATTTTGGGAATTATTTTGTATTTGACGCGCTCTTTATACTCTCTATATCCGTTTAATCCTTGAATTAACATCTCTTCTTCATATTTAATTCTTAGGATAAGCATTGAAACTGTCATAAATGCCGGTATTAATGCCCAAAGACAATTAAATGCCAAAGGAATTGCGATAAACATCAGACTGAATGCAGAATACATAGGATGACGCACTTTAGCATAATATCCAGTATCAATCAGTTTATGTCCCGAATCTTTTCTGATATCCAAAACTTTCGATGCATACGCATTCTGCAACATAACTTGATAGAGCAGATAAAAGCTGATTACTAACAAAATAAAACCGAAGACCATTATTATTAAAGAGTCTCCACTCCAACCGTATCTTTCATCAAAAGCAGGAATGATATATGTTAAGATAAATCCTGAACTGATAAGAGGCATTATAAATTTATCAGAACCGCTCGGTTTTGAGAATCCTTCTTTCTTAGATTTCATTCGATTTTGTAGAATCTCGGGATTCTTCTTATTTAGAAGTATGGTTAATATTAACAAAAATACTAAGAAAAAAAGTAAATATATCCATGCTTCAATCCAGAGCCAGTTATTTGCAGGTAAAAAAAGCAATGGAGCTTGTATACCGGTTCCAAAAAGCGATATTGCGATTAATTGCCCAGTATTTAGCGTCTTAGTACTATCATTTGTATTATCATTAGTATTATCCGCAGCATTATCATCAGCTTCTTGTTCTTGTTCCTCATCGTTATTTTTTGACATGAAAATAGTAATGGAGTCTAGTTTAAAAAATGTTTTCCTTATTGTTTGTTTAGACCTTTTTCTGAGAGATATTCCT
The DNA here is from genome assembly GCA_014729055.1 of Promethearchaeota archaeon. GTDB lineage: Archaea > Asgardarchaeota > Lokiarchaeia > Sigyniarchaeales > Promethearchaeaceae > WJKO01. Next base: position 4,967 of record WJKO01000315.1, read on the forward strand.
CGGTATCGAAATACAAATCCCTTATTTTTCGCATTACTCTTTTAATTGCTTTTTTGTAAAACTTAGAGTTATCTTCAGAACCTTTAAACACATCGTTATAATGCATAGGTTTCCCGAAGTTAACTGCTATTTTCCCGGATAATTTGGGGACCTTTGCCCCTTTTCCGAAGACTTTATCTGTGCCATAAATGACCATCGGAACAACCGTGGACAAGGTTTCATGTGCGAGTCTAACCGCCCCAGTCTTTCCTTCTAAAAAGCGGGTACCTCCATTATTCAACGTTCCTTCTGGAAAAACTCCAATTAATTCTTCTCGATTTAATAGTTCTAGTGCTTTTTCGTATGCTATTGCATCTGATTTCCCTCGTCTAATCGGAAATGCGAAATGTGTTCTAATCCATGCGTTCACCAATGGAGTTTCGAAAAGTTCGATTTTTGCCATGATATTCAGTTTTCGTCTACTTTCATGGGAAACACCAACTCCAAAAATTAACGGATCAAGCAATGATTGATGATTACAGCAAATAATGGACCTTGCTTGTATAGGAACTCTATCGGAATTGATAATTTCAAAATCATAAAGTTTCCTAAATCCCTCATAAAGTAGTTTATCGGATGCTTTATAGATTTCCTCATTGACATTTTCTGCGATATTAAAACGCTCCATTATCCTTTGTTGCCCGAATAAATAGTCATCAATTGGTTCTAGTACAAATCTTTTCAATATTTTTTCAAATTCACTCATTCTTATTCACCTACTTTCTGTATAAGATATATTCTATGATAAAGATAAATCGAAGTCATGGATCATTTTATTCTTTTTCCCTTGTTCACTACTCGGTGTTATTACTAATTTACTCACGGGATCAACTTCCGCTTGCATTAATTCATTAATTTTTGACCACATTTCATCTCGTATCGCACTAACATCTTCTCGTTTATATTCTTTAGTCCAGATTTCATCATGCCATGTTGGTTCCCCCACTCGAATTTCTACCTTATGAAACTTCAGTTTTACACTATTTTTTGGAAGAATGCTGTGTGAACCAACTATTGCAACGGGAACATAAGGGACTTGCGCACGTAAAACTATTCTTGCAGCACCTGTCTTGAATTTCTCATTGATTTTATCAGTTGGAGAGCGAGTTCCAGCGGGAAACATTCCTACGCACTCATTGTTATTAAGTCTCTCCACAGCTCTATCAAGTACTACTACTGGGTTTTCTTCACGATTCACTGCGAAAGTTCCAAAGAATGATAAAATGCTTCTAAAAACGGGCATTTCAAAATTCTGAATTTTACTCATCCACCGAATCTCTCTTGGGACTGCAGATCCAATTAGAAACGGATCTAATACACTTTGATGATTTGCAACCAATAAGACTGGACCATACTCGGGGAAATTGCTTGCTTGATATGTTTGATACTTAAAAGCAATCTTGAAAATCATCCGCAGCGCAGCCCAAGAATTCCAATATACAATATTATCCAATCCATCAGTTATATTCAGAATATCTGTCCATTTTCTTAATTTTGTAATAGCTTGATCAAAAAGGTTATTCTTGAGGAGTTCGGGTAGCATATCGCCGAATTTTCTGGATTTTTGCTCCGTTTGAATTGTTTCTGCTCTCTGATTATTTCTTTTCATTTGATTTTTATAAGAATTATTGGTTTCACTATCCGTAGTTTGCATTTTCTTTCACATTTTTTACTATATTTTTTATTTAATTCATAAGTTATTTGTATAATAAGACATCTAGATAAAATATAAAAAGAATTTCCTCACTTTCAGAGTATTACAAATCTTAGTTTTTACGCTAATTATTTGATCAAACTTAATAAATAAAAAATAGGAAATGAACTTGAGCTTGGGAATAAGCCGATATGAGTTCTGAATTCAACATCAAAGCCACTGAAACTCATTAAGTCCTGATTTAGGGCTGAAACTATTTACCTCGGTCAGCAATAATCGACATTTTTACCCTTTTGTTTATTACATTTCTCACATAGAATTTGGATATTATCTTTGGTATTAGCCCCTCCCAAGCTAAATGGTATAATATGATCGAATTGTAAATTTTCAGTACTTTTACAATTTACACATCGGCCTTGATCGCGCTCCCAAACGTACTTCTTAACCTCTTTTGGTATGTATCGCGTCCGATATTTATTGTCAAATTTATGTTGCGCGATTTTAGTTTTTATTAGTACATAGATAACAAATGAAGATAAACCAACGATCATAATTGCCGCGCTGATCATAACATAGGGCTCTGGAATGAAGAGTTTGATTATGAGGGCTAAAAAAGGCATGACTAAGACTATTAATCCGATCATAGTTTTTTTATGTTTAATTTGCTCATCCGACAAAAATACTTTTTCTACCACTTAAATTGAACACCTCCAAGAATAAACTAGAAGAATCCAGACTATTATTCCCGATACATTAAAAACATAAAAAATTATTAAAAAGAAATTGAATGATTTTTTTTTATTTCGTTTCGTTTCGTCTCATCTCATCTGGCTCCACTTCATCTTCTACCGACTTCCTTTTAA
>WJKO01000316.1 GCA_014729055.1 Promethearchaeota archaeon
CGTAAATACAATAAACCTCCAAAATAATATAGATGCACTTTTTTATGGACATACACATATGCAATTCATGGAAACTTGGGGTGGCATTCCTTACATTATGGGAGACCGCTTTAAGGATCGATATATTGATGAAAATACTGGATTTGAAACGCGTTATTATTATCAGATTGTTTCGGTTGATGGTGGTGGTATTAATTACCTTAATCTGCCCTTTTCAGATATATCTAAACATATTCCTCACATAATTATCACTAATCCCGTTAATCCGCTATTTTTAGATGACGATGACTTAATAACAGATACGAGAGGAGATGGACATATACGCACTTTGGTATTTAAAAATGAGGCAGACACTATTAATTCGGTAGAATATCAGATTGACGGTGGAAGTTGGAATTCAATGCTTGCTTATGATGGATCTGCTATTCTGTTTGAATCATCTCGAGTTTCAGGACCTGTCTTACCTAATGATGGAAAAAGCCATTTAGTGCGAGTTAGAGTGAATATGGGAGGATCTGACTATTATTATGATTCTGCCGTGGTCACTAATCAACCCGAACGAAAGCCATTTTTTCAAACAATTATATTTTGGATCCTTTTATCGTTTGGAGGTATTGCAGTCTTTATTAATCGTGATAACCTTCCCTTAAAAAGACGCGACGGGAAGAATAGACGATTGACACATAAAGAGAAAGTTAAAAAGAGAATTACACATAATAAGGAAATGAATCGACCTTGGTGGTTACCGTATCTCGGTTGGGCGTTCTTCTTATGCTTTTTATTTGTACCTTGGGGCATATTTCCGATTAACCAAGGTCAACCGATAGCGGTTTATAGTTTTTACTGTTTTTATCCGATGGGATTCAATTTTCTATTAGAGTCTCTTATATATACTGCTCCACGCCTTTTACTTGTCCTACCTTGTATGTATTGGGGAATCCGAACTTACCATCCAGATGTCGTGCAATTTGGTGCTTTCTTAATGTTTTGTGGGGTTGGCGTTATGGCTTATGTAGGATGGCGAGGATTTGCTTTAAATGGGTTGTTTCTGCCAGGTGCTTACTTTGAATTGGTGATAAGTGTTTTAATCTTAGTTGGAAATCTAAAAAATACTTTCCTGTTTCGTTTAAGACGGAGAAAACTATCTAAAATGCGAGATAGTTTAATCGAAGTCGGAAAGAAAAAAAAGAAATAAGAGAGTTATAGAGACATTCGCCGCTTTATGCTGAACATTACTATGAATGCTGTGATACCAATACTCCCAATAACGATTAGAAGATTAAAACCCGGGATGGTATCTTCTGGAGGATCCGTGGGATTCCTTAATGACCATATACAATATTCGATCATACTAATATAATCGCTAACATCATATTCCCCTAGTGAATAATGTTCATAAACCCCTGGTATTGCAGACATTTGGGCGATTTTCGAGCTAGTTTCCCTTGCTATTTCATATGCATCAGTAGCACTGTGCTGCGGACTCGTCACAAGGAGTACCTCCTCTTCTTGTTCTTCTATTAGATTTATGATTTCTAATACTGCTGATTGTCCAGAATATCCCGAACTCTGAGATTCAATTGAAGCAAGACGATTAAGTCCCAATAAATCAAACAGATAGAAAAATGCGGGATGGTTTACAACTATTTTCATACCATTAAAATAAGCAGTTTTGTTATTTTCTATATTAGTCAATAAATCATCGAGATCTGATTGAAATGTTGCATTGTTTGCTTCAAAAAATGCTTGGTTTGAGACATCAAGTTCAATAAGTTTATTAGTTGTCAGATTTACCATCTCTTTAACCACGTTCGGATTCATCCAGATGTGAGGGTTTTTTGAATCATCGAGCAAAGGATCCGCGTATCCATCCTCGCTAACATTGCCTAAATAGACCATTTTACCTTCTAATTCGTTATCTTCAACAACATCAGCAAGCCATGGTTCCGCACCAGGAACGCCCATAGCAAAAATTACATCGGCGGCAATCATATTATTAATCTGATTACTTGTTGGTCCAGTGAAGGAATGTACATCCGTAGTTGAATCGACTATGGATTCAATATCGGCATCTGAACCCGCAATTTGCCGGACAAGATCATACGGAACGGCAATTGACGTCACAATCTTAAGGTTTGTCGCTGAAGCACTTAACTTTGAAGATTGATTTTTATTAAATTGAGTATCAACTAAATTATGTGGAATAAAATTAAAAGCGAAAACAATGAAAATAAAAATTAGATTAACATGCTTTAATTTGTTTTTCATCTAAAAGATTAACCTCCTTTATACATATCTATAGTACTTTACGACATGTCGTAATATAAAGTTTTGTCTTTTCGATATATCGTAAAATCGATTTAATACTTGTGTTTTGAAAATATTTTTCATAGAGTAGCAAATAAATATAACGTTATCTTTATTTAAATCATAAACAATAAATGGATTATAATTATTTTTTGAAATGAAATCAAGCGTTTTCTTAACAAAGATTTATAATAAGCTTGAAAAATACAAAAAAATATATAAGGATAGCGAGAAAAATGAGTAAAATCGAATTAATAACACCAGGTACAGTTGAATATCGGATTCTTGTGACTTTTTTGTTTAATAGAGAACCCAAAAAGCCCAGTGATTTGAAGAAAATACTGAATATCCCTCATAGCACATTAAATAGCGCCTTGGAACGGATGAGTGAGTTGTTAGAATGGCATAAGTATGGTTTGGTAAAACTAAAGGAAAAAGGTAATATGGCACTGGAACACATCGAAAATCATCGTCATTTAATAGATATATTTCTACAAGATTCACTGAATATTGATAAGGAAACTGCTTATGATGAGAGCATTAAATTGGCACCACATTTCTCTTGCACATTAATTAGGAAGTTATGCGAGCGATATCCAACTTGCGCGCAACATGTAATTCATATACCGTATTTTGAACAAAAATAAAATTAGAAGAATTATGTTATCTATTGTAAAGAGGTCGTAAAAAATGATTCCATTATTAGATGCGTTAGAAGATTTGAGCGAGCCAGTTCTGTTTAGACCATTTATAACAGGCATTATTATTGGTGTTGTATGTGGTCTTATCGGTGTATTCATGGTGTTGAAAGGTCTAGTATTTTTTGGTAATGGTATTGCTCATTCTGCTTTTGCAGGAGGTGCTTTAGGAATATTATTGGGGATAAATCCGCTCATCACCATTGCGATTTTTGCTTTAGCCACCTCAGCAGGTATAGGGTATATCCGTGAGAAAACGAAATTAACAAATGAAACGGCTATAGGCATATTCTTTGCGTTTAGCATGGGATTGGGTGTTGTGTTTATCCAATTATACAATACCTATAATACTGATATTAGTTCACTCCTATTTGGAAGTCTAAATTCCATTAGTAAATCAGAACTCTTGACCGTCGTAATCATAGCCGTTGTTATCGTGGTTCTGACCTTTTTGATAAAAAAAGAATTATATTTTATCACTTTTGATGAAGAATTAGCCCGTGCGAACGGTCTGCCCGTAAAAATATTAAATTATATATTCTTAGCGATGATTGCTTTGACAGTAGTTATGAGTATCACTACCGTTGGGGTAATTTTGGTCATGGCTTATGTTGTTACTCCCGCGGCAACAGCGTATCAATTTACCTATAAGTTCAATCGACTTATTATTTATACTATTATTATAGCTTCTATTATCCCTGCTTTGGGTTTTATCATTGCTTACATGTTTAATTTGTCTGCGGCAGCCACGATCGCAATTTTACTTACGGGTTTTTTTGGAATTGCAATGTTAATATCTCCAAAAAGGAGAAGTAAAACCCCTGAAATTGAAGATCAATATTGTCAAATGTGTGCAAACCTGGTAGATGGTGTGAATTGTAGATTCTGTATCCTTGAAGAGGAGGAGAAAAAACATGATCATTCAAACCATGAAAAACATAAAGAAGAGGAGGATAAACAAAATGGATAATGCCAATTCAGTGACATATTCTAAGCCAATCATCCAATTAGAAGACGTTTCAGTAGTACTGGGAAAAACGAAGGTTCTATTTAATATTGATTTAGAGATTCGCAAGGGAGAATACATCGGACTAATCGGGAAAAATGGTTCCGGAAAAAGTACACTAATGAAGACTATTTTAGGATTACTCAAACCTGAATCTGGTAAAGTAAAACTATTTGGGAAACCAATACAGAAAGCATCATACAGCAAGATAGGATATATGCCTCAAATGCACCCTATTCAACGAGAATATCCCGCGACTGTGCGGGATGTAGTAGAATTTGGGCTTTATAACAATAGAATGTTTAAACGTATAACAAAGGAAGATAAAGATAAAGTGATATTGGCCCTGCATAAAGTAAAAATGACGAAGTTTATAAATCGCCCCATAGGCCATCTTTCAGGTGGAGAGCAACAAAAAGTGTTAGTTGCTCAAGCATTAGTTCAAGAACCAGATATATTGTTACTCGACGAACCGACTTCTGCGTTAGATTTTACAATGGTAACAAACTTCCTTGATTTATTGACAGAATTAAATACTAAATATAAAATTACCATGATAGTCATATTGCATAATATCTCCTTATTACGATCAGTATGTTCTAGTTTGATAATGTTACGTGGGAGGGTTATGTACGACGGTTCTCCCGATAATGAGATTGCTGATGATCTGATCCCGCAAG
>WJKO01000317.1 GCA_014729055.1 Promethearchaeota archaeon
CCAGTATCAATATAGCCCAACGGATAACGAGTTCATTGGGATGGGGGACACGTGAATGCCCCGAACAACCGAATGAAGGTAGTGCCGTAAAGACCTAACCGAATGGTTGAAGCCACCCCCTTTCGGGGGTGCGTAATTCACACTTAATATACAGCTTAAATTGGTTATTAGATATCTAATATAACACAATTTAAATTCAAAAAAATGGTTTTACAAAATAAAAAAATCAAATAGAAAAACCTGCGAGAATTAAAAAAAAAAGATAAGATTTTTGGTATCTCTATAGAGAACCTTTAATAGACCGTGTCTATTCGGAACCAAATAGTATACCGGCAGTCTCCCATATCGTAGCGACTTCCAGACCAATACCATCCGTTATTTACATAACTATGCCATTGAGATGGACTCCACCACCATTGAAATGTTGGGTAGCCATCATCTCCATCAGGAGAGTCTTCTTCCATCGCTTGCACTCGTACTTTCGCATAGGAATTATAGCTGAAAAGTGCGTAGTGATACGCATTCCAGTCTAAGGCTCCTTTACCAGACTTTTCTATGTCGTTTCCGGCTTCGTTAATTTCATCTAGATGGTTATCATTCTTATCTCCAGCTGCAGCACAGCTTGGAAAATAAGCTTCCCCAATCCAGAGTTTCAAATACATCTCGCCATCGCCTTTGGGCCATGGGTCATAATCATTGTCGTAATAGACCTCATCAACATATACAGTCATTTTATATAAATCATTTGAAGCATCAACTGCATATGCGCCACCAGGAACGGAATTACCATTAGGATCAGAATTCATCTCCAATGCAATAACTTGAGCATATGGAGACCAATAAAGATCTTCAGGTGAAACGCCAATATCGAACGGTGAGAAATCTCCATCAAGATCAATGCCTATTACGGATTTATATGCTGCCCAGGCTAATTCTGAGCAATAATATCCATCAGGAGCAATCTCAGGATCACAAGTATCGATACCGACTTGTTTTCCTAACCAGTTCCAGTCATAACCTTCATCTTGCCCTATTTTTGAAGTGGCAAAATTGACGATCGCGCTCCTTTCAGATGCTGATAATAAGGCACCACCAGGTTTTAATATTCGCATAGCAACAGCGTTGCCAGCGTGATCGTTTACGACTGTTTTATAGCGGGATGTTCTTAATCCAGAATCGGTATCATCCTTTGTGGAATGAACAACCCAAGCTTCACCTTGAGGTACCCACGTACCTTCTTCAGTGGCCCAGATTTCATGATAGCCCGCAATCCCTCCAAAAATAACAGTATGACTCCATTTACCTGGAATAAGGTAATCGAACATGCTGTTATCCGTACCGATGAGTATTACATCACCCGGTAATAGGTTGGCACTACTCATGTCATTTGTCCCCGAGCTCGCGAAGGAGGCTTCAGGGTCACTTTCTTGAGTAGGCACTGAAATCGGAGGAATAAAAGTAGGAGATGCTGTATTTGAAGTCATGAAGAAACCAGAAATTAAAAATCCAGAAAAAAATAATCCGGATACGAGTATAAGGATAGACGCTACTTTCGTTTTGGTCTTCATTTTATACATCCTTTGTTTTTTTATAGATATATTATCGTCATAACCAAAATATTTGGAGATCTCCAGTATCTATGAAAATTGGCACGCATCAGATTTTTTGGACAAATTACTAGGGGAAAAATTTCCTATACCTTTAATCTGACCCTAAACTCTGAGCAATAGTGTTGCAATCTCATAGAAATGCAAGAGGCATCCTAATATTAGAGGTTAATGATCAATCTTATCCTATATATAATTTTGATAATCGTCTATTTAAAGATTATCCTTTTAAATAAATTCAATTAGAAACTTACCTAAATTCAGATCTAAAAACCTTGAGAGTTTTGGAGGTATATTAAAATTTCTATGAAAGAAATTTATCCTTTTATCTCAATAATAAAGGTTTTTAAATAGGAACTTCATCCTTATAAAGAAAACTATTTATCTCTGATTGAACTATTTTGCTATTGATATTATTCTATCTTATTTATCCATTTGTTTAAAACTAATTTTTAAAATTATCAGAATAAATGATTGAAGCCTCCCCGCCCTAAAATCCCCTACCTACCTAAAGGGAGGGGACTTCTTTCACAATTCCGTTAAATTATTTTATTTATCCATATTTAAATTCTTAAGAGAAAGTATAAAAAGTGGCTTTATTATGAGCGATCAGAAAGAACTCATTCAAGAGGTATTGGATTTAAAAAAAAAAGGGGAATACGAGCATGCTCTCCAACTTCTTCGAAATGGATTAGAATTGCATGCCCAATCTGAACAAATAAAAGCCTTGCTCATTAAACTTCTATTCGAATATGCGGGGTTTTTAGAAGATGATTGGATTGTAGATTATGAAGAAACCTTGAGATGCTATCAAGAAATAGCTGAGTTAGATCCAAGTAGTTATCGAGCACTCTACAATTGCGGAATATCTCTATTTTCTTTAGGGAATTATGATGCGGCATTATTACAGTTTAATGAAGCGCTCAAATTGAAACCCAATTACAAATACTGTTATTATAATATTGGACTTGTATATGAAGAGCTCAATAAGCTAAAAAAGGCTCAAAGGGCATATAAACGAGCCCTTGAAATTGATAGAAGTTTTGGTTATGCTAAAGAAGCGCTAAAAGCCATAGAAATAAAACTTGAGGCTATTCCTGATACTGAATCCCCCCCTTCATCGAATATTATGCTTGAAAAGCTGAAATCATTATTGCGGGTATCAAAAAAAGTCAAATTGGAGGATCTTCAAACAATTTTAGGACTTGAACGAGCAGCTCTACTTAATGTTGTAATCGAATGGGCAGAAACCTATGGGTTTGAAATTGATGGAGAGTATTTACTTATACAAAAAAAAAGTTTGCCGAAATTCTTTAAGAACTTAAATTTAGAAGATATTCAATAAATTTTACTTATTAATCTGACAAAATAGCAAGACTTTTTCTCTTATTCTCTAGTGTTATTAAATAAGATATAAACATATCATACACAATCTTATATTTGATTTTGCTTAATCAATAGGATTAAAAATAGAGAAATAAAAAATAAATTTAAAGATAAAATAAAAAAAGGAAAGCTTATGCGTCAGGATTTTCGATAATTACTGCTACTCCTTGTCCGCCACCACAGCACGCATTTGCGCATCCGTATTTAGCCCCTTTATCCCGCAAAATTCTTGCGAGTGTACCTGGTAAGCGTACCATTGTAGAGCCTAAGGGATGTCCAATTGCAGTACTTCCACCCATAACATTGACTTTTTCTTCTGGGATATCAAATGCCTTCATACAATTTAACGCAACTATACAGAAAGCTTCATTAATTTCCCAATAGTCCATATCATCTGCCTTCAAAGATGCATGTTTGAGTGCCATTTCAGTTGCAGGAACTGGTCCTCGACCCATTACGGAAGGATCAACTCCACCCCATCCGATTGAAACAATTTTTGCCAACGGTTCAAGTCCTCTGCTCTTCGCTTCTTCTGCTTCCATTAATACAGCTGCGGTAGCACCGGCATTAAGAGGAGAGGAGTTTCCGGGAGTTATTACTCCATCTTTTGTGCCTTCACGTTCTTTGTAGCCAGCTCTTCCGCCAATATCTTCTCCATATATGTTTTTCTTTAAATAGAATGGTTTTGATAATCTAGGAAGTGAAGCAACTTTTTCTAGTTTTGATGGACGTGCGGCTAAATCTTTGTCAATAACTTTCGCTTCTTCGACATTTCCTTCGGCATGACCTTCAATTGGAATGATTTCACCACCCCAAACTCCACTAGTGAACCATCCATCTTCTTGAGATTTAATGGTTAAATTATGGCTTCTGACCCCAAATTTATCTAAATCCTCTTTTGTAAAATGAGGTGTTTCTTGCTCATAAAGTTTTTGAGCAGTTTGAAGCATGTTAATGGTAGTTAAAATATCATACTCTGGTCTAAACCATTCACTTTTTTTATTGATCATTTTTAAGTTTGGACGTACGTGATCGTTCTGCATACCAACTCTGGTCATATGTTCTACTCCAGTTGCTAAGGTGGTCTTACTGTATCCTAACATTATTTCCATGATACCTACATGCATACCGGAACCAGCGGAACCGCATTGTCGGTCTACAAACAGTGCAGGTACTTCTACTGGAAATTTCGCAAGAAAGAGTGGTAATCTTCCGCCGTAAGTCCAGTTTTCATACACACCCATTGCAGTACCTACCAATACCTCGTCGATATCGGCTTTTTGAACACCTTTATCTGCTAATTTTTCATCAAAAAATTTCATTAACAATGTAGCTAAGAGTTCATCGCTTCTGATTTCACCAAACGCATCCCGTTCAGGTTGCTTTGGTCTAGAGCGAGAGAATGGAGTTCTCGCGTAATCTATCATCCAAACTTCTTTAGTTTCTGGCATTTTAATTTTCACAACTTTTCTTAATCTTGTATATTTAACTCGTAAAATTTCAGTAATTTAAGAAATTCAAAGAATTAATTAAAGTTTTGCAAAATCAAAGTGAAGAAGATCATAAATCCTCATATAAAAAAGAATAATAATTCACTGAAAGTGATTATTCTCAAAATAACTATATATTTTAATTTAATCTGATTGCGAAAGAAGTCCCCATCTTTCATTTAGATCAGGGAGGCTTCAATTCTATCAACAAAAAAATATTTATTAATTTCTAATAAGATTATAAATCTACTTCAGAAAGCCAATATTTAAAAATAAAATTAGAGTTAAAGAATTGCGATTTCTTATATGTAAAAGAATATATTTTTACTACTGAGCATTTATATTTTTATCAATGGCAGAATGAAACTTCAGATTTAATAATTCGTTGGGATATTTCTCCGCATCATATGCACTTGAACCATTTCCGCACCAAAAATATTGTCTCGAACTAATAAATCTTTTGAACTTTCATTCAAAGATGTTCTTGAAGCAATTAATAAGAGGATGAAGTAAGATAAAGAATAGTATATCCTTGGTAATTTTTAAAAAAA
>WJKO01000318.1 GCA_014729055.1 Promethearchaeota archaeon
AGACTGCCCTCCCATATCATTGATATCTAAATTATAACCGAGGAAGCTTCGGCGATAGTGGTCAATTTTAACGGTCGGCTTTAAATTTTTAATCTCATCCTCAAATTCATACATCTTTTTTAGAACGACTAACATACTTGACTTACCAGCTGCGTCAAGTCCTGCAAGGATGAATTTTAAATATTTTTCATAATTCATGTTAGATCATCACATTTTTCTAAACTATATATTTTTTGCATAATATTATTTACGCGATACACAATTTTGTATAAAGCATTTCTTAGATCTTCATCATTTAGATAAAATATTTATCTAATCCTGATTTCAGCGGCTTTAGGGAATCTAAATCATTGTCTAAATTCAAATTTTTACTTATGTTTGGTGTCCAAGAATCTAAGTCGTCTGTTATTTTTGAGTAATCGAATGGAATAATGTTTTGGAATGATCTCTCAAGTAATTCCTTGTATTTTTCCTTATCAAATGCACGATTATATTTTTCAAATTCCGATCGAAGTATTATTTTGTTATTTGGATTTTTAGAGGACGCATCTTTTATGATATATTCCACTTTTTGACCTGGTTCTACATCAATTCCCTTTGCAAGTAATCGCTCGGATGCTAATGCTTGATAGGATTTTACCTTATATTCATTTGTTTTTCTCGAAACTATGTTCTTTATTACCAAATCAACGGCGCTAAGATGTCCAGAATCTATCAATCTTTGATATTCATCATATTTTCGTTTAGCCACTGATAACTTTTCCATAAACTCACAGATTCCCGAAGATTCCGCTAAAATATCTATTATTTCCTTTTGGAACCTCTTTACGATTTTAGGTGCATCTCTTCTTCGCAGTTCTATCCCCCGGACTTTAATTTTACCCTCATATGTAACCCCCCAGTAATGATTTAATACAGGAATTTGAGGGTGTTGTCGGGAAGGAAGAAAAACTATGAATTTATAGAGTGCATCGAGCCCTATAGGAATCTTTATTTTTGTTTTCATCTCTTCTGCAAATTTGTTTGAATGTTCTCTAAATTTCTTAAGTTCTCTTTCCAGAATTTCTGATTTCAACCCTGATTTTGTAAAATGGGATATTCCCTTAATTGTGGGTCTATTTTCATCGTTTGGGTCTGGAATTATCGCAGGATGGAAATCTTGATGTTGCAACCACATGGAATCGACAATACCATGCAGAACTTCAAATCCTTTTTGGTGAGCCATATCTCTTGTCTGTAAAATAATCTCTCTTGAATAGGCACAGACTGATTGATGTCCCTCTACTCTTCCAAATCGGGCGTTCCTAAATCCCAAATACCCAAATGATACGACAAGGATCCATTTCAACGCTTGATTCATTTTATCAAAGATATATGCTTGTTTTTTTGGGAGCTTTTTGCTGAATTTTTTGTAAATAATCCTCTTTCTTAAGGGGAGTTTAAGTGATTGCGGAATTATACCTGTTCGCTTTTTGCATGTATAAAAGGGCAAACCCGGGATATGGTTATTTTCTTCATGTTTACAGCAGTCACAATTTATTGTATCTGGAGATATGTTATAATTTACCATGATCATGGGATACATCGAGGTAAAATCAAATTCTCCCACACGTTCAAAGACACCAATTTTAGGCTCAAAAATATGCCCTCCTCGATCTGCATTTAGAAGTGTTATAGTAGACTGAAAATCTTCCGAGTTTTTCTTTTCTGGTGGTACTAAGTATCCTTTTTCTTTGGCAACATAAAATTGAATTGACTGTAATGCACCTCCAATTGTAATTCTTACAAGTCTCTGGATGGGAACTCTTGATATACGCGCAACTTCAACAACACCCCAAATATTCCCATCTTTAAAATGCAAAGATCCGTAAGTTCGGGTATCAATATGGATTCGTCCTCGTAAATAAAATTGATCGGGCGATCTATGCCTTACAACGCCGTAAGAGAAATATTTATTATCGCCCGAAATGTGGAACCTGTTGGTTTTCAGTGGTCTTTGATCTCTTGAAAGATAAAGATCCCGTTGACATCCACAAAAGGAAGCCCTAGCCAGAAGATAAGGGAAAAAATATTCATCTCCATGATTCGTAAGGATAATATCGGGATCCAGTTGTTTCATCAATTTACTGAGTTTGCTTATCGTCTCAATTTCACATTCTTCTTTAACAGTCAGGATGATTTCTTCGTCACCGAAATCATTTATGGAGTTCTCTCTTTGCCATGGAGGTATTAAATTTTCAATTTTTTTATCTTGATATCCTTCAATTAACCTTATTTTACATGATATCAAAGGTTCGTTATACATTGGTCTACGGTAAAGGGGTTTCTTTAGATTACTTCTTTCTTCATTACCAAAAGTGCCTAAATATAATTGAATAATCCGGAAAGGCGGTAATTTATAGAAAATGGCTTCATTTGATTCTTTTAAAATGATTCGTTTAATGATGGGCCATGTTTCCTCTGCGATATATGAAATTGATGGATTTTCTTCGTCTAATTCAAATTCACAGTAACTAATGGGAAATAAATCTTGTTCATAAAGAAATTTTTGTGTGATAGGTATATCAATATTATAGAGATCGAAATAATCTGTTTGCTTAATATCGTCAACAACTTTTCGGAAGCAGAGAGGAGACTTTACCCAAACTTGAATAACTTCCTTTTTTTTATGTTCGGTTACATAAACATATCTTTTACATTTCTTTACTTTGGTTATATGCTTGTGTTTTTTTAAAATATATTCTCCTTGCTCAGTATTTATTATTCCTTCCTTAGGATGTACATAAAATGAGGGTTGGTAATGATAGAATGCGGGCACAACCTCTCCATCTCTTTTTTTAATCCATAGTTCAATATATTCCCCCCTACTATTTATGCTAAGGATCCATCCTGTTATCATCATTTATTTTTCTCTTCCAGATCCTTTATTCGCCATTCAATTGACTCAATCCTCTTCTGTTGCTCCAAAATTACGGACATAAATATGACTTCCGTCAAGAGAGGTCTTGCAGCAAGCGATCCTGCATCGGCATGAATTCTAGCATAATTCATGATTGTATCAAATGTGTCTTGTTCTGGTGGCCGAAGCCCCTTTCGGTATTCTTCCCAAGTGCTAATCTCATGATCTAATGCTGGTCTGAAAGCAGGAACAGTTCTACCCATATCATACTCACCTCATCTTTTTCCTCATATCTTTTTTCATTTGTTTTTTATATAATAATCAAGCGTTAAGTTTTTTCTTTTATCTTGTTGAACCTTTTTGTTAGTTTTGGTTCTCTTATATTTAAGTTGAATATTCTTGAGTTCCTTTAAAAACCCCATATTTGGTGTCTTTTGGATGACTTTCTGCCAATTATCTTTATCTTTTTTATCTTTTTTACCAAAACAAGCAGATTTTTTGGAAGTAGTTTTTTCCTCGTCTTCTTTCTTGCTTTTTTCATGAGGGAGTTCGTAATCGTCTGCAATCCATTTGGTATATTTAGCCATTATTTCCTCGCTTATAGTATTCCATTTGATTACCTTTTTTCGCTTTATAAAGGGGTGTTGTTCTAAGATATATTCGGTCATTCTTTCTTTTTGTAATATGTCAATTATTACACATCCAAAGTGAGTCAGTATTTTTCCCCCTACCGGTTTATATAAGGAATCGGGATGTTTTGGTGCACTAATAATCACTATGGGTTCACTTTTTTCAATTGACTTCTTAATACCATTAATTGCGTTTTTTAAATCTTTGAATGTCTTTTGTTCCAGCGATTCTTTTTTTCCATTTTTTACTGTGAACATGCTGGTAAGTCCATCGATTAATACAAGATCGATACCATCAATTTCTTTTAGCTTGACTTGAGCAAGCTCCACCATTTGAGACCAATTAAATGCCCGAGCAATATATATCTTTGAAAGAATTAATTTCGGGTTGAGGTTCAAAGACAAAGCGAATTGTGAAAGGCAATATGGATTAAACCTATTATTTCCGTCAATATAAACCACCTTTTGTGCATTTAATCCCCTCTCTGTACGAGGCAAGAAGGATCTTACGGCTGCTTTTAAGAGTATTTTACTATTTTCCTTTCGGGGACCAATTAGAAGATGCACAAGTCCCATTCGAAATCCCCCATCCAATAAAGCATCTAAATATTTATCACCGCATTTAAATGGAGGATATTTTGATAACTTATGATAATACTTCTCAGCAGTCATTAATCCAGCGAAACTATTATCTGCATCCCCATTATCTAACATTTAAGAAAAATCATCCGGTTTTTGATTCTATTTGTTTCAAGATCAATTTGTTCCAAGATTAATTTAAAGGAGAGAGTGCAGTTTCAAGCTTGATCTTTGAAATCTTATAGAATTCTCCAAAATGGAAAGAATTGGTTGAAGGTATGAACTCGCTTTTCCATGAAATAGAATCAATATACATAGAGAGAGGTGACCGAAAGTGCTTTCTACGCTGAATAAATTCTATTAATCTGCCCGCCCGACAAAACTATGAAAAAAGTATTCTATTGGACTATATCAGAAATTAGCGATGATATATCCGTCCCCTCGGAAACTAATAATCTAAATCTATATTCTACCATAGGCTGCCTATTATTTTTGAATAAACTAAAAATCCAGTATTTCATTCAAATTTGAGATGATATAATCAGGTCTATATTCCCAATTTGTAGTATCTACTTTTTTGCTACGATCAATTAAACAAGCAGCGATATTTGCCCTTTTAGCAGCTGTTATGTCTG
Source organism: Promethearchaeota archaeon (assembly GCA_014729055.1). GTDB lineage: Archaea > Asgardarchaeota > Lokiarchaeia > Sigyniarchaeales > Promethearchaeaceae > WJKO01. The sequence goes on from WJKO01000318.1 coordinate 4,743, forward strand.
TTTCTGAATCTCCAATCATCAATGCATTATGTCGGGCCTCATCGAATCTAAAATACTCTAATGCTCGTAGAATTCCATGTGGTTCTGGTTTAATGATCTCTTTTTCGACATGTTCATCATAATTGAGTTCTAAAATGTAGTGAAAATAATCAGATAGATCGAATTGTTTTAACATAAAATCGACCATATGGATTGGGGCGTTAGAAATAAGGGCAATCTTGTATTTGTCATCATTTAATTCTTGGAGTACTTTTTTCACATCATTATACACGTAAATTTTTCCTATTTTAATATATTCCTCGCGTTTTTTAATGTCCAAACTATCAAACTTCTTCCAAAAGACAACTGCATCTTCAACGCCCCACCTCTTCAAAATCTCCTCATATTGATTCGCATCTATCCAAAGTCGATCCCTTTCAGTTTTTTTTGGTATCTCCTTTTTAAACGCTTTAAGAGTCTCAATCAGAATGTTATCAAAAAACCCGAAGAGATCTGGATAAGAAATTAGCGAATTATCTAAATCAAACAAATAATGGTCGAAATGCATTGTTCTCAATATAAAAAATGATTATTTTCATTTTAATTTTTCATTACAAAATATAATAAAGAGAAAAAAAGAGAAAAAATATAGGTGACTCTTATGCTCAAAAATATATTAATTATGAACGACAGACTTGTTTATTTAAATAAAGATTTTGCTTATTCATTTAAGAATGAAAACGCACTAATCGAAATTTTGAAACTCACTAATAAAGAAATGGAAGAACGTGCTTTCTATGATGAAAACATGGTCATTGATATGTTAACAATTAAAAGCATATGCAGAAAATATAAAGAATCAAACCTTTTTCTTGCTCTGACATTTGACGATTCGATAGACCCAAAAAATGATAGATATAAGAAAGCTGTTGATAATTTATTGCAAGCAACATTGGATTACATTAAAGAAACCAATTCAGAAGAGAAATTGAATAATCCCAACAACCTGGTTAAGAAAAGTCTAACAGTCGTCGATGATTTAATGAGTTTTTTACCACCTAAAATCTCTATAATTGGATATGACCAGACGGGGAAAACTAATATAGCTAAGCTAGTTCTTGAAGGGAAGGTACCCGAGAAATATATTGAAACTACTGGATTGGAAACCTATGAAGGCAAATTATTTGATTTTCCTTTGTTAATCTGGGAAATTTCTGATGATGTGGGCGAAGACCTTTGGTCAAAATACATAAAGGCATCTGACGCACTGGTTGTTGTTCTCGATTCTACTATGGAGAACGCTAAGGAAACCAAAAATATGATTGAAAAAACAGCCAAAGACCTACCTCATGCGGAACTGTTAATTGTCGCTAATAAACAAGATAAAGAAGACGCGTTGATTATAGAACAAATGGAAAAAACGTTAGGATATAAAGTATTTCCATTTTCTGCCAATAAGGAAGAGAATGCAAAATTGATTCAAGAACAAGTCGCGAAATTGATTGAATTAAAATCAGAACATTTAGATTATTCCACTGAATCCTATGTGGTAAACAGAAATGATTAAGTGAGTAATTTAGAAGTAAATAACACTCAAAACACTTTTTTTCTCTCTTTCTTTTACTATAATTCATTCCATACTACTTTTTTTATTCATGACTTCCTAAGTTTATTTATGAGTGAAAAACAGACAATTGTAATTTTTGAAGCTCATAGTGATGATTGCGTTATCGGTATGGGGGGGACTGTTATCCAAAATAACAACGAATACAATTTTATTTTGGTTACAATGACGAAAGGGGAAACTGCATATACAAAAGTTGAGGATAAAGGAAAAATGACCGAAATACGAAAAAATGAATCTATGGCTGCTGATGAGATCCTCGGAATTCATGAACATATATTCTTGGACAATCCATGCCAAGATATGCAAAATAATCTCAAAAATTACCATGAAGTAGTTAAAATCCTCCGAAAATACCGCCCTATAAGAATATATACACACAAATCTCCTTCCAAACATCGAGACCATCGTAATACTCATGATGTTGTCGTAGAAGGGTGGTGGAAGGCATCTGAAAACGTATTAGCTGATTATGGGAAAACTTATCGATGCCCTGAACTATTCTGCTTTGAAGTCACCGATTTATTTGAATTTCCCGGATACATTGTAGATATCTCAAACGTTTTCGAAAAAAAAATGTCTGCATTAGATGCTTTTAGCTCTCAGTTTGATGTGCTACCTGGATTAAATAAATATGTCGAAGGTTTAGCAATGGTTCGAGGCTATATGGGGGGCTTTAATTATGGTGAAGCGTTTATAAAATCAAATTTCATGGCAAAGCCATGTTAAATTCCATTTCAAATTTCTCAATTATACAAATATGAATTTTCAACAAAATTTTATAATTTGAGATTGTTGATAAGATCATAAGGAATCAAATTCATTCAATAGCCGACAGTAAGTGCGAAAATAATGACACAAGAAGTTAAAATTGATAAGGATTTTCAAATAGAACTCATGAAACTCTTAGAAGAGCTCGAAAGTGCAACTGATCTGGAAGGAACTGCAATAATTTCAAAGACGGGGCTTAGAATTGCAAGTAGTAGTCAGGCAATTACCGAAGCAGATCTTCATAGTGCTGGACCTGCGGCAATTATTTCGCTTGGAGATAAACTGAGTCAAGGTTTAGAATACGGAGAATTGAGTGAAATTGTAATTACAGGAGAAGATGGTTATACAATTATAACCGTCGGTGATCAACGATCAAATTTCATGCTTCTTTCTCATAGTAAGAAAGCATCTAAATTGGGTTATTATTTTCATAGATTGAGAAAATCATACCGAGAACTTTCAAAAATGCTCGAAGATATTGAAATTGGAGAAGCTAGGTATTAGAATAAGATTGTTCTTTCGACAGTTTTATTGTGCGATAAATCTCTAATATTGCTATATCATTTTTTTTTATGCTCTTGTTTTCTTTCACACTGACTATAACAACACCTTTATTACCAAATGTTGACTCGATAATCCCCGCTGGTTTTTTCAATTCCTTCCTTAATATTCGTTCCGCACCCTGCTTACTCTGGGCTAATCCTTCTACTAAAATCTTTTTTGGTCCATAGTCTGAATTTCTGACCTTCCCGTGCTTAATTTTGTAATGACCTAATTCTGGTATTTTTTCCCGCTTTAAAACATGTGTTAAAGTCCCATACCCGAAAAATCTCAACTCTGTCGGCGGAAGATCTAATTTTGAGAATATAATAGTGGATTTTTCTTTTATATACGCAGGTTTCTGTAACCAAAGATACGCAGTTAAAGTATCTTCTTGATTGTTTAAATCTTTAAATGTTATTTTTTCTATAACAAGGTTTTTTTCGTCTTTTAAAAAAGGAAAAATTCTAC
>WJKO01000319.1 GCA_014729055.1 Promethearchaeota archaeon
GATTAATATCAACCAACCATTAAGAAATTCATCCAATTGATGTTTTGTACCATTTCCAATCACCAAAGCCCCGTAAAATAAACAAAAACCAAAAAATATCAGCAAAGCTTTCGTTTTTAGGGGTCCTTTCGGAGACTTAACTGCAAGATCCAGATAATATTGCACAAAGTTAGAAATTTCCTGTAATAGGGTAATCATACCAAATAAAGCAACGATAAGAAAAATAATATTTATAATATTGCCAGGTAATGTGTCGATTTCACCTTGCCATAAGATTTGGTCACCAGAAAATCCTGCAGGTGCTAAAGCCCTTCCTATCACAAATATCCAGATATAAATCCCCGTTAATATAATAGTTGAAATTAAAGACATCTTAAAAATGGGTGTTTTCTCCTTTCTCATTATGTATTTTTCCAGCGGATACATTATTGGCGTAAAACCATAGAAAAACAGCACGATCATCAGATAAATTTGATGGTCTAAACCGAAGGATAAGTCCCCTATGTAGAAAAATATTTCATATTCGCCGAAAGTAAAGAATTGATTTAGGATAGGAAATAAATTCCACAAATCATAATCGGCGAGATAGATAAATTGATTCAAGGTTATCATAAAAAAGAAGACCGCATATCCTAAGTCAATCTGTGCAATACTTTCCAGTTCCCCATCTTTTTCCTTAAAATATTTGCGTAAAAAATAGACTCCTTGAACGATAAACAATACAAATATTACAACTTCTAAGATTTCCCAGAGTAATTTAGCTAAAGGTGCAATTTCTAATATCATATTATAAATTTTCACTTCATAGGTTAATAAAGATTGATATAGAATTGTAAGTTAACGAAATGTGAAGATTGTAAGTTAACGAAATGTGAGAATTATGGCACAAATAATAAATGGAAAGGATAAAAAAATTATTGTGAACCAGATTAACGAATTATACAAACAAAATGCAAGAAGCGGAATATATGAAGATGGGTACGAATATTTCTACACTTGTCCGGATCCTAAAATTTATCCTCACCAGTGGTTTTGGGATTCATGTTTTCATATCATTGTTAACGCAAAATTGGGTAATTTTGATGCAGCAATCGCAGAATTAGATTCATTGCTTCATTTCCAAAGTGCAAATGGATTTATCGGTCACATGATATATTGGAAAAAGCAATTCTCACTAATTGATTCTGTTCTTCACCATTGGTATCCCGAAGCGGAAATGTCTCCTTTTATTCAACCCGCTTATCTCGCACATGCATTAAACTCATTATATAATGGGTTAAAAACGCATTCCGTGGAAAATTCAGAAAAAGCAAAGGAAGTATTAAAAAAATATTATACTCCTATCAAAAAGTACTATGATTGTATATTTAATGAACGTGTGTTATATCCAGACCGTCCCTTAATATCCATAATTCATCCTTGGGAATCCGGCACTGATAATATCCCAAAATATGATAGGGTATTGGGTATTTCTGGTTCATTGATGTCTTTAAAGTGGGGATACCAACTGATCAAGGTTTTAAGAGTGAATTCTATATGCGATTGGGATTACGAAAAAATCAAGAATCGGGATTGTTTTGTGGTTGAAGATGTATTGGTTAATTCGGTATATATAGATGGATTATGGATTTTGGCAGATCTTGCTGAAAAACTCGGAATTGATAACAAAGGACTTATGGAAAGAGCAGAAATGATGGAAAAAGCCATGATCACTGAAATGTACAATAAAGAAGACAAAATCTTTTATGACACGTACGGAAAAAATCATATACAATCACAAACAAAAACTGTATCCTCTTTTGCGGCATTTAATCTTAGAATAATCAATAAAGAGGTTATAGAAGAAATGATCAAGAATCACCTTCTAAATAACCACGAGTTTAATACATCTTATCCTATCCCCTCAGTTGCCAAAGATCATGATCAATACAACCCAAAGAATAGTGTCACATTATGGAGAGGTCCCACTTGGATCGCAACTAATTGGTATATTGTTAAAGGATTAAAAAGACATCAAGAAAACAACAACTTAATTACTAATACATTAGAGAAAGTAAAGAATTCTTCAATTAAATTAATAAGAAAAAGTGGCCTTCGAGAATATTACAATCCAGAGACGGGGCAAGGATATGGTGCGGAAGGTTTTGGCTGGTCTGCGCTGATCATCGATTTTCTTTGAATTTATTTTTAATTATCCCGATCTAAAAAAGATGAAATGCCCAAATAAAATTTAAAGGATGTATATTAGAATTAATAATATAGAAATTATTGTAAACTCGTTAATAACCGTCCACTTTTTTTCAATTAATTCTGGCAGCCAACTAAATAGAGAATTTCTGAATTTATCAATTATCGGATGAATAATTGGTTCCCGCTTTCGAATAGCACGTAATATCCCCCAATCAATTATATCTACTAAAACGCTAAAAAACATAGCTAGAATAAATGGATTCCAGAACCAGAATATAAAGAAGAGTGTTAATCCTAAAATGAAAATATGATATCCCAACCAAAACTTATCTTGAGGACGCGCATCGGGGACATGATACGTGATCTTAGCGATGGCATCTATTAAGAAATGTGAAAGAATTATTAGCGGGTAAACGAGCAAAATATTCCAACATATATTCAATGGAGTTATTAGATTCTCAAAAATCTTATAGATCAAGATACCCATAAGGAAATGTGTAGGGGCTTGCATTGATTTATATGAAGTATCTCTTATGTTTTAATCCTTCTGAATGTATCGCATTGAAAATTGATATTCCAAATATTTTTTACAAAATAATGCTATGAGATTATACTGTGAATTATTCATGAAAACATCAAAGCAATTCAATGTCGGCTTGATTTCAGCTATATTATGCCTATTAGCAGTTTCAACACATCCAGTAATAATTGATCTACATAGTGAAGACTTTGATGTAATTTTTTATACTTTTTGTACTGTTTTTTTTGAGTTTATTCTCTCAACGCCTGTTCTAATGTATGAACTTCTAAGAAAACGGCACCACATCAACCAGAACTACAACGACAACACAGCAGAAATAATTACACCCACAAATGCAAGGATTAAAAGACCTATTTTTCGTTTTTTAATCATTGGCGGGATATTTTCAATAGCGCAATTATTTGTGACATTTGGATTGGAAAGTGCTGATGCCACGACTGCTGCCATTGCATTTAAATCCTCAATGATTTTTACTATCATCTTTGGTTTTGTATTTCTCAAAGAAGAGGTGAGTATTACTCAAATTATATTTACCGCAGTAATTTTCGTTGCATTATATTATTCACTATCTAAAGGCACATTTACTCCGTTAAAAATAGACTTTGGGGCGATAATCTTGGTATTAGTCCCGTTGCTGTGGACGGTCGGTCATACAATGACAAAACCTTTGCTCCAAGAGAAGATTAGTTCTCCGACAGAAGTAATTTGGATTCGAACAGGTATAGGGTCTTCGATACTTGCGATAGTATATTTCGGTATCTTGGCAAATCCAATATCAACTTTCTCCATCTTACTAAGACCCGCCAATTTAATCAATGTTATTCTAATAGGACTTGCATATTTGATGGGGCATCTTTTTTGGTATTATGCTATAAAGAACACAGACATAGCATTATCTTCTGCAATTCAAGCACCGCAACCCATCATTACAGCAATATTATCAACTTTAGTTCAGCCTGGAGGTATATATGGTTATCAAGTTATTGGAATCTCTTTTATTGTCACTTCGATCCTAATTATTATTTTTGATAAAAGAAATCAAAATATCTCTGTTTATAGTCGTTCTGGCTGAATTAGATCACAGATGTCTACTAATGCATTATATATATCGAAATATCGATAAAAAAGAATGACTACATTTGATTTTTCTATCCGACTCCTACATAATGCATAATATCCTTTAAAATCATACGTTAATCCCAGATGTTGATTAGTTAATTTAACAGCAGCATCATAATCATGTTGAATAAAGGCGTCAAATGTAGCTCTTTGAAACTCAGTCGCTTGCTTTGATACCGAAATGAGTGTATCGAGAATTTTATCTGAGTCCGGTTCATAATCCTTTTTAATAAGCAAAAGTAAAAGATTTTTAAATTCTTTTATGTGATCACAAATACGTACGCAATTATCTCCGATATTTTCCAGTAAATGTGACATTAGTCTAAAATCCATTATTCTCAATGTATCTATATGCTGTGTTTTTCGTAAACTCGAATCTTGAATGAGTGCGCGTAGTTGTCGAACAATTAGAAAGAATTTGCGATTTACTCGCTCATCAATGTTTTTTATTCTCTCAATTTCTTCATCAAAAGATATCTCATCAAAAAGCTTTGTCTTTTCTGGATCTAAAATATTGGAAATACGCTGGAGCATGCTAAGGGTTAACCGAAATAATGTATGCATGAGTTTATAGGGATCATTTTTTATAAACGATGTTATAATTTCTATCCTTTTCATATTTTTTTCTTCAGCCATTATTTCAGCCCCAGGAAAACTTCGGTAACTATTTTCTATGGTATCAATTTCTTCACTAGAAAATCCTTTACCACTTTCAGATTGAATTTCAATATATTCATATCCTAACAAGTAGGCTCTGGTGAAATC
>WJKO01000320.1 GCA_014729055.1 Promethearchaeota archaeon
GATATGAATACAATAAAGAATTACTCGGCGGAATTGGAACTATCAAAGGTACTGATTCAAACGGACATACATTTTTGGCGATTCCATATTATGTCTGGGCAAATCGTGGTAAGAGCAGCATGTCTTGCTTTTTGGAGATCCTTTAATTTCTCTAAATATTGGCCAAAATTGTTTTTCCAATCGCGTATCCACAAGCTCTATTACCATCGACTGAAAAATGTACGCCATCGAGCATGCAATTCTTACTCTTCATCTGTAATTTTTTGTTTCGCATTGCTAAGTGAATATCACAGAAAATAATTTGCTGGTTAGAAGCTAGTTTCTGTATTCTTTTATTCGCTTTTAAAATGTTTTCATGCATTTTTAAATTAGCAGATTCCCCAACTAAGACGGGGGGAATTGAACATATTACTATTTTTTTTATATCTTTCTTTTTACATGATAAAATTGTGTTTTCCAGATTTTTTAACACATCATTTATACATTCTTGATTCTGCTCCTCGTCTGACAGCGAAGAAAAGAACCAAAAATCATTTGTTCCACCCATTATGATAATCCAGTCTGTTTTATCAACTAAATCTAATTGTTGATAGATACGATATGATACCGCACCTCCAACACCAAAATTATTAAAGAAAATCGATTGATGATTCACAGATCTTAGATGCTCAACTAAATATTCTCTCAACCAGTATTGATATGTTTCTGGAGTTGGTTCATTTAAGGGACCCGAATGGCCCGCCGTTAAAGAGTCTCCTATACAAGTTATAAGCATGTTTGTATTTTTCCTTTCGGGAATTTTTTTTATTCGGTTGTTATTCTATTCATAAAAGAGAGATAAGTATTCTCCATCAACATGGCAATAGTCATAGGACCTACGCCGCCTGGGACGGGTGTTATAGCCGCACATTTATCTTTAATGCCTTCAAAATCTGCATCACCGCAGAGTTTCCCGTTTTCATCATGATTAATACCTGCGTCTAAAACAACAACACCCTCCTTTATTCGATCTGCCGTTAAAAACTTCACCTTACCCACCCCCACGGCAATAATGTCTGCCCGTTTCAAATGAAAATCAAGATCCTTAGTTCTAGAATGACAGACGGTAACGGTTCCGTGTCTATTAGTAAACATCACAGCTAAAGGCTTCCCAATAACGGTTGTTCGATTAACAATAACTACCTCTTTTCCTTCGATCTCCACGTCATTACGCTCCAATAATCTGATCATACCCTTAGGTGTACATGCTCCGTATGTTTCATCCCCCATAACAACTAAACCTATACTTCGGGGTAGAAAACCATCAACATCCTTATCTGGCGCAATCTCTTGTAGAATTTTATTTGTATGTTGTTTCAAATCTTTTGGAAGGGGTAATTGTAGCAAAATGCCATCAATCTTCGGATTGTCGTTAATTTCGTGTATTTTATTGATAAGTTTTTCCTTAGTGACGTTCTCCGATAACCTAATTTGTTCGGAATGTATTCCTAATCTATTACATGCTTTTACCTTCATACCAACATAAAGTTCGCTGGCAGGATCTTCTCCTACTAATATTGTTGCTAAACCTGGCTGTCGGTTATATTTCTTTGCAGCTTGATCTACTTTATTCTTTATTTCTTCATTTATTGTTGCTGCTAACTTCTTTCCATCGAGAATAAGCGTCATTATGATTATATTTTATTTAGAAAAAGAAATAATGTTTTCGATTAAGTAGCAATCTATAGTAGAAAATAAAATTTAAGATTAGATTTGGTATCTTCTTCTATATCCGATTATCGCTGCCACGATACATGCTGATACCAACGCAATAATACCCACAACGAGCCACCAGTTTATATCACTTTCCCAAACATTTTCTTCTAATATCGTGAGTTCAGGGTCATCTAAAGCAAGGATTGCTGTTGCATAATAACTTATAATAGTCGAAGAATGCTGTTCTTGCCCAGGAATAACATTATCCATAAAACCACCATCTTGAGGATTGTGTAGATTTAATACCCAATCTTTAGTAGCTTGGAGGACTTCGTTAGACCCGAATAATGCAGTTCTACAGAATGTGGCGTAGTATGTAGGTAACATTGTTGTAAATGGAAGTTCGTTTAAAATCGTAATTGCATATCCACCGTAATGATCGTCTTGATTTTCATCATCCACATAGAACGAATCTACATAGTCTTGTATAGAGGTTCTCACTACTTCTGAAATCTGTGACACGCGTTCCAATACTTGAAGAGTCTGTAATCCATAAAACGTGTTCACAAGAGATATTTCACCGCTCGAGATATTGGATTTAAACCCTTTTCCAGTAGATGCATCATCAATGCAAGATATAAGATATTGTGATACACCCGCTTCCGACACGACAGCAAGTAAATCCAAATGATAGTAACAATTTATTATAAAATAGGTGCCCCATACAGTTGCATTTAATTCTTCGTCAGGGGAATAAGCATAACCAATGGCTGTGCCATATATCTCTTTACACGATGCAAGATATTCTGTGATATCATTTTGCAGAGGTGAGTCAATAGTCTCAATTTTTCCCAGTAAATCTAAACCTTGTAAAGAATACATTAACCTCTGAGTATTGTTATCATTAATGCTTGGGGTTATTTCATCCATAAAATAATTAGTAAGCCGCGTTTCAGAGCTTGTTATTTGTGGATCCTCTAATTCACTGAGCATATTTAGGACGTTAACGGAGCATTGTGTAGCTCTTAAGCTGGTATCCTCTGCACTGCTATCGTCTGTTCCATATTCATAAAATCCACCATTGCTACTGTTCTGATTTTCAAGAATAAATGTAAGTAAATAACTGCGTCTTGTGTCTGCTAAAGCAAAGCTAGGCGTCAGAATAAATATACAGATGAAACCAAATACAAATAATCGTCGATATACGCGCTTTACTGATTTTCTATACATAGGAATCTCCATTAATCATAGAATAATTAATAATACTAGCTATTCAAATTCTAAAGATAATTTAGATAAACGAGAATAAAATAAAAAATTGTTGGTACGAATCATGGAACTTTTGATCATAGAACCTTGGAAAACTCAACTTCAATGCAATTTGGATCTTTTGAGAATTCTTCATGAGTTACAAATAATTTTTTGAAGTCACTTAAAGCACCTAAAATGGATGCACCATTGAAAATTGCTGTATCTCGATTTTTATGTGCGATGATATTAATTATTCCAGTGCTCTCATCTGCAGAATCATCTGCAAATTCGCTAGCATCCACACTGAATTCTGGTATTGATGCAGAGGTATCTGATTGTTGCGATTCAGTTGGAATTTCCTCGAGAATTAACTGTATTTCTGCACCACAATATGGACAGAATTTAGATTGTTCTTTCAATTTTTTACCGCAAGCTTGACATTTCTCAGGGTATCGTTCTACTTTAGTTGTGGGAATATCGATAGAAAGATTTTTCATTTCATGACCGCATTCAGGACAAAATTTTGACTCGGTTAAATTTACTCTTGTTCCACATTCGGGACATGTATCTTGTGTTTTCTGACCCGCTTCTATGTTAACGAGTTTTGGTTGTGGTTTTGGTGCTTTAGATCCCGGAGGAGGCATAGGTCCAAGCTGGTTGAGTAGTCCTTTGA
>WJKO01000321.1 GCA_014729055.1 Promethearchaeota archaeon
CAGCAACAATGGCAAATTCTGCCATTTTATATCCCAAGCTTGCCAAACTTGATTTTTGCTTTAGTTTCCTCGCATTTCTTACAGACAGCGAAAACAGAAATGTACTATAAGTTAACATAAAACCATAATCCAAAATCTGTGCATACCGATATAAGTCGAGATCAATAGTTTCTAAGTAAATTTCACTAACGATATAGTCTCTGCTGAAAGAAAGCTGACCGGATATCATTTTATCTAAGGGTGTTTTTGATAGGTACATTAGTATACCCATAATAGCATAGACAATAACCATCCCAACAAACCCAAAAATCAAGTATCTCTTAATTTTTTCGTCATTTGGCTCTTCTTTTAGATTTTTAAAGAATATTCCCATGTTTAATATCTCCTTCACATCTTGTTGTTGTTTTTGGATTTAATATTTAATCTTGTCATCAGGTAAATACGGGTGTTTGATAAAGACCAATTTCATATCATCATCCCCCGTATTTTCAATATCGTGTTTTTCTTTTGGTTCCAGATAATAAACATCCCCTGCCTTTGCCGGATATGCTTTATCGTTTATGTATATATTTCCTTCGCCCGATAAGAAGTAAAATGTTTCTTCCACTTCATTATGGCCATGTGCGCCCATTTTAGTTCCGGGCTTCATAAGGATAACGCCCCAATCAATATTTGGACCTCTTATCAAATATTTTGGTCCCGAATCTTTATTTCTATACTCTAAATCATTTTCATTTACATGCTTCACTTTCATCTACTACTCCTTTTTTTCAATCCATTTTTTTATTCATTCACTCTTGAAATTATCTTTTTCTTCTTTTGTGAAGATACTTTTTTTAAATTTATAATAATATGATTCAAATTGCTTCTTTAAGTTTTTGTCCTTATCTAAGTTGTTTTTCTGAAGATTTTGGATCGCAGTCGAAATATCTACGGCCAACTCTTGCATTCCTGGAAACTGCATAAGGTTATCGGTCAGATTTTCAATCAATTCAAATAACAACGTTTTATTCTCAATTTTTAATTCAAAGTAATCCAGAATTGTTATGAAATCTGAAGTTATCAAGGATGATATTCTTGCCAATTCAATTGAGGAAATTTTAAGTTTATTTATTTCGACAATATCCTGTTCCAAATCTGATATTTCTTCTATCTTTATATCTGATAAGTTTTCCGCTTGATTTTCTGATACTATTGTGGACATTACCGACTTCGATATTGTGCTATTGCTGATATTCGCTTGTTTTTCTTGCGTGTTTATGTTAAAACCCTCATAAAGACTACAGCTTTTAATTTTATCCAAGATTTTGTTGAATTCTTGCTCTAAATTCATATCTTCTAAAACAGATTGGATATTTACATCTTTCTTTCTAAACGCTAGCTCAATCAGAAAGAGGTCGTTGATTTTTTTCTGAATATAATCGCGATAATTCTTAAGAGAAAATCTACCAGACGCTACGTTTTCATATAATTTTGCCATAGTCTTAATAATACCGAATAGTTTTGACTCTAATTCATATCTACTCGGAAGAGGCATTATTTGATTTCTACTCGGAATTAATCTTTTAGAATAAAATATATAGAATTTAGAAAAAAATTGAAATTAGGTAATATATTGCATCATTAAGGTTGGTCTTAAGAAATAGACAAAGAATGCAATAATGATGCTAACAGTTAAACAAGAAATATATACTTTCATTGTACTCGCGTTCGCAATATCTCTTAACGCGATAGACATTGTAATGGGAACCCAACCAATAAGGAATATAACTTGAATCCAATCAATAATACCCCATATACGAGATTCCCAAAGCGGCTCGAGATTCGAAGGACCAACCGTAGGTAAAGCAATAAGCAGTACTAATGCCGAGATTAACAAACTCAATATGTAAGGAATATATGCATAACGCATTATACTTCCTGTCTTTGATTCTTGAGATGTAAGATATTCTGGTAATTCCATAACATATTCCCCTTCGGCTTCCAATTGCGCTCTCGTTTTTTCTGTATCCTCTTCCACTTCATCTTCGGTTTTTCCTTCTCCATACCTCAATTTTAATTGATCAGATAGATTGATACTGTAATTTGCACCCCACTTAAAGAGTTTATTGCCCAACCAAATAAATAGTCCGTAATAAATCAGTCCGAAAAGGAAAAAGAGCATAAACATCGACATACTTTGTAGAAAATTAATACCAAAAGCGATTAAACCAGCATATACCGAACCAGTCCCCACAGTGGGGCTCAGATCGACATGTGCATATATTGAAGATCCAATTAGTCCAAAAGAGAGGCACCAAACAAGATAAACTAATCCTCCCCCAACTTTTTCGCGATAATGAGTTATATCCCAAAACGCCCGACTCGGGTTAGCTATTACTAATAGCATTCTTCTAAATTTTGAAAGTGGTTTAGTCCATTTTTCATCGATACGTCTAAAAAGTTTGATCGATTCAATTCTTTCTTCTCTTAAACGAGCTTCACAATACACACAAACATAGTCATCCTTACTGACATCGTTGCCGCATTTTGGACAGCGCATGATTAAAATCAACTCTAAATTAAAAAGATTAAGATCCTTTTGATCTTAAATTATTCCTTGATAGTGTGATATTAGAAATTTAAAGTTATTAAGTTTTCATGATGTTTTATTTTCTTCTTCAATATTCTAAAAATTACTTGATATCTAAATACAATTTAAAAATAAGTCATTTAATGTTAGTTCTTGTTCGCAGTTCGGACATCTTTCGCCTTTTTCTTTCAAACATCCAATTAGATGATCTTTATGAAATGGTTTTCTGCAAAGTGGACACACAATCAGTCTCAAATCATCTCTAATTTCTTTTCCACATATTGGACAAACAGGTTTCTGTGGATTTTGTGTTCTAAAGATATAATTTTCAATATTTCCTAATAATTTTGTTTCAGATACCATTTCAGTCAAAATTTCGTGTATAACATTGTTTTTAAGTTCCAATTTACGGGCTAATCCTTTGATAGGTGATTATATCTGCCTTTTTATAAATCCAATCATTCAGTCAACATTTATATTCCTTTAGTTCATATGTCTTAAATGTAAAATGTAAATAACATCTGAAAAGGTTATTTTTATGGTCAGCGAGAAGAAAAAAAAACAGATCTCAAGTGTAATATCTTCGGCAATAGCAATGATTGTTTTGTCTTTGGTAATCGGTGGGGTTACAATGCTTCCTATTATCCTTGCGTTTGTATTTGTAATGATCTGTATCGTAGCAAGAAAGGATGACGGCGAATCATCATCCAGTAAATCGAGTTATCCTTCTGGGTATCTTCCGGAGCCGACATTCGGGCAATCATCACAATATCAACCTCAAGGTTCGAGCACAAATACAACAGCAGGGAGAAAATGTATTTATTGTGGAGCAACGCTCCCTGCGGGAAGCGATTTTTGCCCACAATGTGGCGGAAAAAATTAAAAATACTCAATTTTTTATTTAAGTATTTAAAGATCAAAAGAATCCCAATAGTTGTATTTCAACTAAGAACAATTCGTAATCTGAATTCTTGCGATAATTTAATCACAGATTTACCTCATGAAATAAAAAAATAAATGTATTTGGAATCTTTGAAATTTAGAAACCACTAAGATTTCTGAAGTTCGTTCACTTTCAAGGGATTATAA
>WJKO01000322.1 GCA_014729055.1 Promethearchaeota archaeon
AGATAGAAACTGCCTGAGTGTTTTCAATTGCCTCCAATTTTTCCAATTGTTCCCAGTATTTCGGTATTTTTGAATAAGCTTTTAATAATTTCGGATGAGCATGAATTCTACTTTCTACTAATTCCCATAATTTACCTTGTCTAATTGCCTCTCTGATTGCTCTTAATTCTCCAAACGTTACATAAAGGTTATGACGAGCCAGTAATTCTATACCTTTCTCACTTTTTTTGGATTTCTTCGATTTTTTATAGAGTTTTTTTAATTCTCTAGCACTATATGATGAACAGATAGGACAATTACAAGTTGTTTCCTTTAATTGAATGATATCTTGAGTTCCTTCAAGGGTCATATATCTCCCTTCTTTTGCAAATAAGATATAAGCGGCTGAATCCATTAAGTCTGCACCACAAGCCACACTTAGACTCATAAACTGTGGGAGCCCTGCTCCAAAAAGATGAATTGGTATATCTGGGCGAATATATCTTTTAGCCGTTAAGAGGGCATTTATACTAATATCAAACATATAATTATTAAATGTCTTCACCAGACCCCCCAGTGCATATATCCCAAAATGAAGTTTATTCATTTCAATACAACTGAATTTTATAAGATCAAGATATTGACTGCCATGGATGGGTCCAACCCAGCTACAAGAATCAAGTTTTCTTCTTTTTATATTATTTTTGGCCCTTGATATTGTTTCGATGATTTTCTCTCGTGCTTTCTCTTTTGAATCTTCTAATTGGACAGGGCTATCTAATATGACTGGGAAATCTGATCTTATTTTTTCTTGGAATTCTTCTATCTGATTAGCTGAAATATTTAAATCATCACCATACATATATTTCTGAAAGGCTCCTGAATCAGTGGCAATTAATCCAGAGAATTTGATGGAATTATGGATCCCATGTTCCAAGACTTGCATTCTTTTCTGTTTATTTTTGAATAATATAAATGCATTTGTGAATACCGCATTTCCTCCGAAAACATCTACAATGTCTTGAGGTGGGATTAAATTATAAAAAGGAGAAACTACTGGGAATATATTGGGTGTGGGTAACTTTTTATTATTATGCTTTATAAGTCCTAGTCGTCCACCTGCATCATACTTTTTAATTTCATATTTCATTTGTTATCATTCCTTTTATGTATTACATTACCTTCGAAGAACTCAAGTTCTTCCATATTTCCAACATCTGTATTAAAAAATTTCTCATAAGTTCCATTCTTGCCCATTTCTGCTAACCAATCTATTTTTCCTACCTTGTAATGATTTTGTATTTTGTCTGATTCACAAATAATCATTTTGCATTTTTCTGCGATCTCTTTCTTTGAGAGCGTAGTTGTATTTATTTCAAAAATGTGTTTAGCATTTAACACTTCTATCATATTCTGAGTGCTTTCCCCTAAAATCTCTGCTTGGATATTTTCTAAAACTTTATACTCATTATACTCTCGTTTTCTTAACCTTTTTTGAAGTTTATATGGTTCACATCGTAAAATAATAGCGATGATAGATTCATTGTCTTTAAATTTACGTATTAAGTGCTTTATGTCTTTTAAATCCACATTTAAATCAAAATTCTTCATATTTTTTTCATAATTTTCCTTAAATCGTGCTATACCATCAATTAATATGTCCGCGTAATGTGAATCTACTATAATTACATCGATATTATCCAAGGCGTTGTAATTAGTATTTAAACTTAATTTTCGTGAATTAAATATGATTTTTACAATTTCTGCAAACGCATGTAATCCCACTACATCAGAATCAATAATTTTTGTATTTCGAGCATCGTCTTTTTCAATATATAAATTTTTTTCTATGATGAATTCGCCTAAAGGAAATATATACCAATTGTCAATTCCCTTCAAAATATTAGAAATACTCGTCTTTCCCGTCCCAGGGGTGCCGGATAAAAGCACTAATTTTGGAAATAGATTATTCTTTGGATTCATCTCTAATTAATTTAAAATACTCTAATCTAAATTTTTATTCAAAATTTTTTTAGATAAGAGAATCAAAACAAATATAGAATTACAAAAGAATTAAGAATTAAATAAGAAAAATAGAATTAAAAAACAAATTTCCTATTCTACTAAAAAAGGAGTAAAAATCATGAGTTCACTCACAACCAGTGAAGAAATACAAAAACAATTGTCAATTATTTTCGGCTTTCAATCGGGACAAAACGATGAAATTCAAGTCGGAGATATTATCGGTGTTGGAAAATTAACTAAACAGAAAGTGAATGAACTTGTTTTTGAAGTTTTAAGATATCTTAATGCTTATAATGGAATGTTACGAGATTATACTGGTACTGAGGTATTTGCCATTGAATTTGAGTTAAAAAATTTCATTGAGAAAAAGGAAAACCTTAAATTATTACCAAAGTCGATGGTCTTAATTCCGGGTGAATATAAGGACTGTAATACTCTTCTTCTTGCGTTAACTCAGGAAACAAGCTTGCTTGACGTTCATAAGGCGAGAGGTTCCATAGATAATTTAGGAAAACTATTTTTTGAAGTAGAAGAAGTTGTTGAACGCCCAGAATTAAGCTTAGGAGAGAAAAAACAAGTCTTAAAGAGATTCGCTGAACGGTTTGCTCGAAAAGCAGAAGGGCAGATTATTGAAGGAAAGTGGAATAAGAAGTTGGTTGGAATTAAAACGGCACAACCAAGCGAACGAGATAATTTAAGTTCTTTTATAGGAATACGCGCACAATATAAGGTGCACTGGGATGAGATCAAAAAGGAAATCAAAGCAAGTGACCCCCAATATCGTGAAATTAGTCTTTCCGTCTCTGAAGGAGATAAATACGAACATCTAAAATGGACAATAACTGGACCCAGCGCATATTATGTTGCACAAAATACTCTTCAATTGGGCGCAAATCTACTTAAGATTGCTAATACGGGAAGTATTAATGAAATTCAGCAAGAGATTTCAAATATTTTTATAAAAGAACTTCAAATTCATTTAAAAAATATAGGAAAAATATTACCCATTGAATCATTAATTCCTGAAATCCTTAATGGTATAGAGAAAATTAAAGAGAAATTTGATATATACGAACTAAAGATAAGAAATTATTGTAAGTCTGGAGAAAAAGGGGATATTAATAAAATTCTGGAGGATGTTTCAAATCTTTTCAACAACACTGAAAATGAATTAGGTGCATACATATCTGCGATTCAAGAATTGCAGGCAAAAATAATATTAAACAGTAACTTTAAAGATAGAAATAATGTCCGTGCTGCGGAAGTTAATTCATGTATTGATTATTTAAAACATTCTGCAAAGGTTGCTCTAAAAATAATAGAGGAAAATTATCAGCGTTTCTTTGCATATATTTATTTATTTAAAATATATGACCGGTTCATCTCAAATTTATTTGATGAAATGCAAAAAGAAGAAAAACCAGCTCGAGTTTTAGGTTCACGATTCCTAACAAAATTTGCATATTACGTTGCAAACGAGCTTAATGAATATATTATGACATTTGAGGATACAATGAACTATAACAAAGAAGAATTAGAATCAGTGTTTCAAAAGATCGTCAAGAAGGGAATAAACTCATATATTGATGAAGTTCCGATCTACATCAACGATTTAATGGGCTTTGCAAGTATAATGCTTGGAGAACAAGCTAATAACGTGAAAAAACACTTGGAAAACCTGAAAAAAGTAAGATCAGAATTTTCATTTTTACTCAGTTTTATTTTACGTTATAGCTCGTTTAATAGATTTCTTAAAGAGTTAGATCCTACTTTACCTATAACACCCGAAGTTCTAAGCGAAGAATTTTATCAATTCATCTGGAAACGAATTGGGGGTTTAAAATTATACTGGAAGGAGTATGTTTTAGATATTATTAAGGATTTTGGAGCCCAATATCAAGAAGAATATGAGAAAGATCTAGAAAATAAAGTAATATGGTCAAAATATAAGATATGTAATTTATTAACGGACCATTTAAAAGATACAATCAGAGAGCTTATTGATCCAAATCGTTTTATAGAAGTTTTAGATAGCTACGTAGCTAAAATTGAGGATCCTACAGAACAAGCGCTAATGGTTCTGTTATTTGAGCAATATGAATATAGTCTTAGTATTTTGGATGAATTTCCAAGTTATATTAAACAAAAAATCTCAAAAATATTAACACAGAATACTTACTCAATAGCGCCTATAATGGCATCTGATTATCTTGAGTCACCGACTCTGAAGATAAGTACAATAAATAACGAGGTTATTCCAAAAAATCAAAATAAATTCAAAATATTCGATTTTCGGGAGTTTATCAATGAATTGGAACTGAAATATTTTTCAAAATTGATACCAAGACCCGCAAGAATTATTTTAAGAAGTATAGATCGAAATGCATTCGAAAAGACACTTTATTATAATTTTGATTTTAGATTTTGGAAGAAATTTTTTAAATTTACTATATCGTCAAACTGGTTAGCAATAAAATCAAAATATTAGAATATTATAATATAATGATAAAGATAGAAATAAGTTGAATTGATATGATAACGGGTATTCGAAGGAGAGAAACTGCAGAAGAATCTACAAAGTCCATGTTTCAGACCGCAAAAATGATTATATCTCATTTTAGAAGGGATGCAGATAAAAAGAAGATCTATGAATTATCAAGTAAGGAGAATAATTTAATTGAACTACTAATAGCGTCGACTTCAGTTCATATTTATCATTATTTGGGAATTCATACAATAGATCCAATGGACTCTGGAAATATATCTATATCTAGCGTAGATAATGTCGAAAAAATGGAAAAGAATCAGATTTATAATGAGATTAAGCGTCTATTAGGGAATGCGATTGAATTAGAAATACAATTGATGCAACAAGAGAATGATCTCATGAAAAATCTGTTAAAGAACGTGATAGACGCAGAAAATGATATATCGGATACAGAATTTGAAGAATTAAGAGTCGATTTAGAAGATCAATTGGTAAACATCTTGAATAAGTACCCCTATGTGTATTTCTTTGATTTTACGGGAAATTTACTTGGTTATTTGGACATTATCCGTCAAGAAATAGTAAAAAGATCATCAGGATTGCGAGCAATATCCAAAGTGATTGAAGACGCACTTGTAGAAGAAGGTGTGGAGGATAGTTACATTGAACTATCTCTATTGAAAGGTGTTAAAGATCGGATGATGCGTGATTTCGAA
The DNA here is from genome assembly GCA_014729055.1 of Promethearchaeota archaeon. GTDB lineage: Archaea > Asgardarchaeota > Lokiarchaeia > Sigyniarchaeales > Promethearchaeaceae > WJKO01. The sequence continues at coordinate 5,209 of WJKO01000322.1, forward strand.
TTTTCAAGTAAGAAAGACTTACAAATGGAAACCGTACCAATTAAAATGATAACGAATCAGATTTTGAAACATTTATTCAATGGATTACCTACTTCTAAAAGAGCTCTTGAAAATTGGTTAGATGCTATGAATTTCACCGATGAGATTATTAACAAATTTATCGAGTCTAATCAAACTAAAACAGATTATGAATTATTTGAATTCGATATAATAAACATAATTAAAACAAAAATGAGGCAAATTAGCCTCGATAAGAATTCCAATGATCTTATTTATTTCATTCAATATCTGAGCGATAAAAAATTCCATGAGGTCATTGAAATGTTTACTCGATTTGGAGTTAATGATATTCCTGAGTTCTGCAATCTCTTTCAAGTTGATGCAAATAAGTTTTTCAATGTACTAAAAATGTATGGAATAGGCAAAATGGACCTCGTCAAACTCGCTAATCCATTTACAAATCCGATAAAGTCTGCCGAAAATTCTTTGAGACTATTAAAAAAAGGTTTAGGAGATATACAAGATAAAACATTAGACGACATTCTAAGCAATCATGAAAAATTTGGGGAAATTCTCGACAAAATCGCAACCGATATTGACTGGGATGCTGAAAAATTACGAAAACTCTACCGAAAACAATATATAATAGATCAAAAAATCATAAAAAAGAATAACATATCAACATTCTCATCTTTAGTTCTACTACATGACCATGAGGAAATTGTAAATAATATTGCCCGAGAAATATACTTCATTCTATTTGCTAAAATTGCACGAAATATAAGTAGGATCTTAGAAACTTATATTGAAATTAAAGAAGATATCAGTCTTTATTTATTAGGGGTAAAGAGAATTAATAGCCTACAAAATGAAAATGATGATTGGGTTGCCGTAAAAATTGAAGAATTAATGATTCAACGAATTATGAATCGCCAGAAAGAATTAGCAATTGTATTTGATGCAGAAAGAAAACCTTTTGTAGTAAATGGATTCATTTTAGCTCGTTTTCTGGATTCCAGCTTATCTGATTGCATTGAAACCTTAAAAACCGAACCCAGTGCGGTTTATTTTGATGTTAAACCGATAACATTGCCGGAAAATATTATATCGCCGATTTCGTATTGTATTGCTTTTGACTTACTACATCGTTTTAAAGAAAAACAAGAAAATAGATTACTCCATGTCGAAAGTGCATCAAAGAAGGAAGACTTAAAATCTGAAAGAAAAAAGAAAGAAATCCGCGAAGCTCAACAACAGAATACATTCAATTGGATCGATAGAAAGATTTCATCTTCAATAATGAGAATAACGAGTAAAGGAATTAATCCAACAACTTTATATTGGTCAGACAAAGACAATCAAGTCTGTGCAGATAATATGAAGTTACATTCAGAATCTGGTGGAGATGTCACAGATTTGTTTACTGAATTTTATTATTTTGCCCTAACCAGAATGAAAGAGAATTGGTCCAAGGTTAAGATCCCAGAAAAAGAGAAATTAAGGGAAAAAGTAAAGGATATTATTAATTCAGTCATGGCTAAACGCCTAAAGATTGCCCCAGAGCAAATTAATGTGGATCAGATTAATTCAGACATTATTGCTGGTGAGCGAATCATGGTTGCAGAGGAATTAGCGAAAATGATTGGAAAAAAATTGGATAAAATACTCTATAAGAAATTTAAAAAAAATAGAAAGTAGAAATCCGATGTCTGAAGCAAAACTTCAAGAATTGCTCATAAATTTTAGAAATAGTCTTGATGCACGAAGTTTTCCAAAGATATATGTTTATTTAAAGCAGTTCTTTCAAAAATTATCTGATTTAGGAGAAAAGAAATCGATCATTGAGGATTTTTTAGCAGTAATCAGCGATAATTTTGACTTAATTGTCGAACCCGAGCGAGAAAAGAGAACTCAAATGCGTTTAATCTTGCAAAAATCTATCAATAGGACTTTTGAGGATTCTAACATAGACCATCAAAAAAATGACTTTATGAAAAGAAAAATCGTCAATATTATAGAATCGAATATATCATTGATCGAAAGTCTTTTCTTTGA
>WJKO01000323.1 GCA_014729055.1 Promethearchaeota archaeon
GATTTCAGAATACACATACATTTTACTCAGATGATAAAGATGATACATGTATCTTGAATTTTACTTGGGTTAACTACAAAATGGAGCCAGGAAATGTATCAATTGCATCTCAAAGTGGAACATTTGCCAGCCATATTAATTTTGTAATGGAAGAACTTGACCTTAACATGAATAAATGTATCTCTGTAGGTAACGAATCCAATATAGATATTTGTGATTGTCTTGAATATTTTGAAATGGACGAGTTTACCGATGTTATTTTACTATATATAGAAGAAGTAAAGCGCGGTCGTCGTTTTATCGAATTAGTGAAACGGATAGTACCTAAGAAACCCATTATTGTTTTATATGTTGGTGGTTCGGAAGGTGGGGCTATGGCTGTTTCAAGTCATACCGGATCCATGGCAGGAAATGATAAAATCTTCAATGCTCTTTTTGAACAAACTGGTGTGATTAGGGTTTATACTTTACAAGAACTTATGGATACAGCAGCTTTATTTTCAAAGATGATACCGAAAAACATTCTCCCTGCTAATAATAGAATAGCAATAGTAACAAATGCGGGAGGCCCAGGAGCAACTATGGCAGATAAAGCCTCAAGATTAGGTCTAAAAATACCGCAATTCAGTGAAGAACTGCAAAAAGATTTGAAAAAGTTTCTACCACATACTGCCCAAGGCGATCAAGCATCGAATCCACTTGACTATACATTTTCGATAGATCCAACTACATACTTTAAAAGAGTGCCTAAAATGTTGGCTAAGTCGGGCGAAATAGATGCCATTGTAGCCTATGGTGCGTTTGGTGCAGACTTTTTCTCCTATAGAACTGTTGGTAAGAAGATTCTTGAATCTCCTAAATATAAAAAGTTAATCTATATGTACACGCAGATGTTTGAAGCAGCTGTTGATAGTGCAAGGAGAATTATAAAGAAATATAAAATACCCATCGTTTACGTGAATTTGATGGGACACTGGCAAGATGAAGTCATTGAATATTTGAATAAACATGGATTTCCTACGTATAAATATCCTCATGAAGCTGTTAATGCGCTAAACCATCTTATTCAGTATGGTGTTTTCCTACAACAAACTCAGAAATAATCAAAGATCACCGGCAGAAGTAACCGTGATGGATATTCTGCGGTATGATATATTTTTTGATTAGCAACCTTATAATCATACTTCTCTCCTTTCCCACCTAAATTCGCATTGATATTATATTTTGGCCAGTCACTGGAAGTAATATCAATCCTAATCCGGTTTCCGCTTCTGAAATAATTAGATGTAGGTCCCAAAGGAATTCGATATTCATATATTTTACCTGGTTCTATTAACTTAGGTTTATGATAATTAAAATCTCGAAATCGTGCGCGTATTCCTCGATCCAATACATTGAACGACTTTCCTTTTTGAGTAACCTCGCATAGCTTAATCATGAAATCCGTATCTTCGGCATCTGATGCTGCAAAAAGTATAAATTCAACATTTCCCGTAACTTCCATTCCCCGATTCAAGGGCGGACTTGTATATACTAATGTATCTTTTCTTTCTTCGGGTTTTTCTTGGTCTAATGAACCTTGTGGTAACATTAAATTATTCCCACCTCGTGTAATAACAGGATTCATTGGATCGAAAATAAATTCATCGACAGCTTCTGATTCTTTCGGAAAATGTTTGCTTAAAAACCCACCACCAGTTGGATCATAAACTCTCTTACCATCTGAATGTAAATAGAGAACTTCCTCAGCCGCTCGTTTCAATGGCCATTCTTGTTCATATCGCCACTTATTTCGATTCATAACGAAAATTTTAACTGGTCCAGTTTCATATAAATCATTTTTCTCATCTTTAAGCCAATAGTCATACCATTTCCATGGAACAAAAGTTCTGACAAAGTCCATCCATCCACCGGGACTAAACAATGCTTCCCAAATCGTCCCCCGGGCTAGTTGTACATCTCCGTGAGCCCATGGTCCTACGACAATTTTTGATTTTTCAACTATATCCTTTGGACCTTTTTCTTGTAACTCTGTAAAGGCCTCCATTGCGGGTCTAGAAAACATATCATACCAGCCGCTAAGTATGAGCACTGGGCAAGATAATTTTGCGGGATCATAATCCAACATCCCAGCCATATATTTTGATAATAAATTCGTTCTTCTTTGAATCACCAGTTTATATAATAATCTCTGAAATTTACCAAAATCTCTTTTATTGAACTCTATATCCAATATATTTCCAATCTTTTTCGCTTTTTCATCAAAGGACAGACCTCTTAAGTCTTTATCAAGATCTAAATCAAAATTCGACAAATCTAATGGGTCGTTATATAAGGCATATTTGGGATTGAGTAACTGGTTCTCTGTTGCTTGATGTGTCCATTCTTTGTTATATTTTGATATTGGGTCGTAAAATTTAGTAGTTTCATGGAAAATACGTGCAATGTCCACGCCGATTCCTAAAATATCTAACCCATTATGTGCACTCCATATCATATGAGGTGTCGCTAATCCAGGTGTAAGGCATTGGAATAGGTCCCCGTTGTCATAGCTCACCATCCATTCACATAATGCAGGATAGGATGCACCCCACATACCTATACGTCCATTGTACCAAAATTGCTTTTGAATCCATCGCGCTGTTTCAATTCCATCATTTCTTTCACTAAAAAAATAGGCATTATTTCCATAAGGGCTGCTATGCCCACAGCCTCTTATATCTTGGGTTAATGCCACATAACCTTTTAATGCTAGATAATAACCAACTAATGCTAAGGAATCCTTCCAATAAGGTGTCCGAATAAGGATTGTAGGAGCTTTACCGTGATTTTCAAAAATCTCGTTTGGAAGAAAAATTGAAGTAGCAAGCTTTGCACCATCATGAGTTGGAATCAGCACTTCCTTTAACTTATGAGACCCTCCCTTCAGCCATTCCCCATATACAATAAGATGTAACGATTTCATTATAGGGCTTGAGATTTTCTCCAATAATTTTAAAAACGGTTCTGCACGAACCCCTACAATTACATTTTCAAAAACACCATATCCTAAATCTCTACGAGAAAAAGGCGTTTTAGGTATCTTCTGATGTTTTCTAAATATATCCATAATGTACGATTAACTGCAACAAATTTAAAGATAGTCTATATAATGAAAAAATTTATTAATTATCATGAATTGAGAAAATTACACTCTACGATTTAAATAAAGAGTTCAATAAAGCCTCGGTAGTGTAGTCCGGACGAGCATCGGGGACTGTCACTCCTTGGACCCGGGTTCAAAAAATCCTATAATTTTTTTATAAGATTGGAAACTCCCGGCCGAGGCGCTTTTTTCTATTTTTTATCGAAACTATCATTAAATGTTTTCAACAAGCTCGATCCCTATGTTTTGAGCAAAATAAATGCCTATTATTATTAGGAATACAAGAAGATATAAGATAAAAAGGTCAATTAAGATCTTTTTTCTGTAATACTTCGGATGGTTGAAAATTGCGATTTTAATTAAATATTTGGCTGTCACAATGATAATTATGCTATACCAGATATAGGTTAGTGTAACACTAAGCTGGGTAAAGAAATTTTGCACAGTAGATCCTTCAGATAAGAATCCATTTAATAGGTAATAAAAGCCCTTGTAGGTCAATGTATTTAGCGCTACTAAAAGTACGATATTAAAGATTAAAGCCCCCATTTCTATAATTATCCTTGTATCAAGATTCTGCTGTGTTATAGTCTTCTTTTTTGTGAAAAATCCTCCAATAATAAGATAGCGCATAATTACTACAGCTGTACAAATTATTGAAATACCCAAGATAAACGAATTATATAATGCATGAAATTGCTGCTTTACATCCGGATATGCCTCAATATGGGATATACCCATTGATAGATAGGGATAGGTCCTTAGTAAAATTAATAAAACGGCCAAGATTTGTAAAGAAATAATAGAAAAATCAATTATTACCAGAATAATTTTTTTCTTTTTTTCTTCTGGGGCTATGCTACTGATATCTTTAATTCTGTTTGGCATGAGATATTTCTGTAATCTGTTGTGTATTATTACACTTTGTGTGTGTTCATCTTTGAGATATTGTGGCTTTTCTGAAGTTTCTGAAGTTTCTGAAGTTTCTCGCGTTTTTAGTTCGTTTGCTCTACTCGCGTTATATAATTGCAGAAATATAAAAAGACCGCTTAAAATGCCTATGAATATGAAGATGACCAACCAAGGAAAATGTGAAAAAGAGTATGCATGCTCATATGGTTTATAGGTTGGACTGGTAATCGCAGTTAAATTACTTGATTGAATAAAAGAAGAAAAACCGTCCGATTCGATCAAGTATTGGGGATGATTATCTATTAAAACCACATTACTTGCCTTGCTTGAAACCGCATAAGAATGTCCTGTTGAACCATAATGAGGATATCCAGGATTGGTAATAAATTTTTTGCCAAACGCCCATAATTCTATACTTGATTCATCATAATGGGCGTGTGACTGGTAATAAGGTTTATTGCTAATAACTAATAAGGTATCATTTTCTAGCTGTCCCGTTCCCAAACCTGCCATACCACCTTGAAAATATACATATGAACCATTAAATTGCCACTCGGGCTTAATCGATAATCCAGTATTGTTGTACATTAGAATGTTTGCAAGCAATCCATTATAATTTATTGCGGAATATCCATATAGTTCAGCAAACCAACGACCATTAGCTGCTAACTCGGGATAATCTTCTTCAATGTTGGTAATTGAACCGAGAACCAATGCATTTACATCGACTCCCTCATGTGCATCCTCAAATAAAGGATGGGTGCCATCTGGTGCGCGTTCACGAATCGTATAATTTATAACATCAATAAAATTTGGATCCGTAAAATAATCATAGCCATTGCTATTCTTAAGTGCAAACATAAATTTCATTGCATATTTATACGTATAGCGTGAATAACTTGGACCTTCGAAGCAAATGCCGCCGCGTTTGCTTAAATTAGAAAGATAATGATCTATTTGATCTTGCATCAATTGAATCATTGTAGCGTTATTTAATACGAGTCCCAAAAGACCATAAGCAGAGAGCGAAACAATTTTATGATTGTTATTTGGACAAACTTCGTTGATAATGGACTCTGCTGCGGGGTACGTCAATCTAAACGCTTCTGATTCAAAATATTCTCTCTGCTGCTCATTAAAATAATCATAAAGAATATCATATGCTATAATATATTCTGCAACTTGAGACCCGCGATGTAAATTTTGCCTAAACGGTTCCAAATCCTCGGAAATGTTTAAAATATCATCGATAATAGCATCTATTGCTGCAGAGTTATCTTCCATATAGGCTTTAAAAGCTCGTTCATCTAAACGAGATGCTGCAATATTGATATAACTATACCATTCATCCCAAGGACCAGAAATGGTACCATCTAATTTATTTTCTAAATCGGGGATTTGTGAAGTATTAAAATAGAGAAAAGGATGAGATAAACCGCTTGTATCGGGCGGATTGTCACCTTTTGTTATTGACTTGCTCCTAATACCCAATTCATCATCATTATGATAAACTCGAATATTGTCCTCCACCTCAGAGTCCCATATTAATTGATCGATTGTCTGACCCGATTTCGGATATATTATGGTATTATTATATTCCAATCGCGTCCCTCTTGAATAAACGGAATTGGGCTGTCCTGATTTATTAAGATTGAAAAACAAGCTGTGCATATATGCATCAATGCCGAAACCTTGAAATGAAGTTATAGATACCTTGCTTTTTTGATTAGTTCCCACTGGAAACTCTATGTGAGAATTTGAATCTGATTGAGATTTTGGAACAATAAAATAATCGCTTGTGCCAATTTTCCAAGATTGAAATAGTTCTAAAGAACCTAATTCGACCATTAATTCATCTGGAGACTGTTGTATTAAAGGTGCTGAATCCTCACTTGAATTATATGGATAAAATAGAGATATTATTCGGTTAATGTTATTTTTTTTCGGCACGATTTTAACTCCATGAGTTGTATAATTTATTGTATCAGAACGAAATAATGTACCTTCTAATTGGTAGATGTTGACTTCTGGATATAGAATTGTTAAGTTTAGTGCAACATCGTCAATTTCCCATTTCGCGCTTTGTAGACCAATCTCTAAATCACCCAGTCCATGAAATAAAATCTCAGCTTTATCTCCTTTTTTCTTAGAAATATCATCATCAACAATATAATAACCAGAAGTATTGTTCTCCACAAATAATATATTTCTAGTAAATCCTTGATTGCTTGGATAGAGAGCCTTAACTGTGCTTGTCATCAGCGTTAATGCTGTACAATTAATCACAATAAAAACCAAGATAAAACCTTTCAAAGATCTCTTCATTTCAATTTCTTCTCTATTTACTTTTATTTATATATCTATGTGCAAGATTTTAAAGAATTTTCTTAAGGAAGTGAAAAGAAAGAGAGGGGTTTGCGGAGGTTTCCGACCCCTGAGGTGTGTGTAATTACATATTTTTCTTCGAAGGAAAAAAAAGAGGGGGATTGTGTGGATCCCCATAGGTGTGTAAAAGTGTGTAATTTAATAATAATTAAAATTATTAATAAAAAAAATGAGTGTTTTAGTTAATATGCACTAAAAATCAGAGGAAATTTTGTCGGAGGGATAGACAAAATGCTCCATCAAAATAATTATATCAAATCCAAGATAATCTCATATATCGAATTATCAATAATTTAAAGAGACAAGATGAAACAAAAAATGGCATCAGAACGAAAACTAAAATTAACACTACCAAAAGGATCATTGTGGAAAACTGTAAAGA